>JAFRLB010000004.1 GCA_017431405.1 Erysipelotrichaceae bacterium
AAACGGCTTATTAGATGCTGATCCAGCTCTGAAGTTAAATGTTGCATTCATTTATGGTCAGTCAGGTTCTTCATCAGTAGCTCAGAGATATGAAGGCTTTGAAGCTGATGGCATTAACGGACCTCATAAGGACAGATTAACACTTGTTGCTTCTCAGTATGCTGAATTCGATACACAGAAGGCATATGATATCACAACTGACATGTTGACAACATATCCAGAAATCAACTGCTTCGTTACACAGTCAGATGAACAGGCTTCAGGTATCATCAACGCTATCAAGGCAAAGGGTGAAAATGTTGAAGATTACATCATCGTTTCAATCGACTGTTCAGCTACAGGTCAGGCTTACTTAGCAAGCGGCGAATTAGACGCTACAGTATTAATGGCCATGAAGCAGTTAGCAGTTTCTTCAGCTGATTACGTTGCAAAGGCTTTAGCTGGCGAATCAGTAGACAAGAAGAATCAGGTAGTTGGCTACTATCAGTTAGTTACTCCAGAAACATACGTTGAAGTTCTGAAGCAGAACGGTATGGAACCAGCAAACTAAAAAACTAGAATTAAATAAAATCGTTTGCCGGGAATTCCACATTCCCGGCAAAATACTATCGGAGGTGAAAAGCAATGAAGATATTAGAAGTTAATGATGTAAGTAAGAACTTCTATTCAACTCAGGCCTTAAGTAACGTTTCCTTTGACCTTGAAGAAGGTGAAGTACTTGCCTTAGCCGGTGAAAACGGCGCTGGCAAGAGTACCATGATGAACATTCTGTTAGGTTCATTCCCACCGTCAAAGGGTTCAATGAAACTGAATGGTGCCCCATATGAACCTAAGAATCCTAGCGATGCCTTAAGCAAGGGCATTTCCATGATTCACCAGGAATTGTGTCTGGTTCCTTCAATGAGCGTTGCAGAAAATGTCTGGATCGGTAGAGTTAAGCAGTTCATGTCACATGGTCTGTATGATTACAGAAAGTGTGAAGCAGCTACTCAGAAGCTCTTTGATACTTACAACATAAACATTAACCCGCATGAAAATGTTAAGAATCTTTCTACCGCACAGATGCAGATGGTTGAAATTGCCAGAGCAATATCCTATGACTCAAAGATCGTTATCATGGATGAGCCTACCAGTGCTCTTTCTGATAAGGAAGTCAAGGTACTCTATCAGATCATCCGTCAGCTTACTTCAGAAAACCGTTCGATCTTATTCATTTCCCACAAGCTTGAAGAAGTATTCGAACTGGCTAACCGTGTAGTTGTATTCCGTGATGGCCATATGATCGTTCAGCGCGATGTTGACGGCTTATCAATGAATGAACTCATCAACTACATTGCCGGCAGAAAAGTCGGTAATATCTATCCTAAGGAAGATGTTGAAAAGGGCGAAGTTGTTCTGAGTGTTAAGAATCTTAACAAGCATGGTGTTTACGAAGACATTAACTTTGAAGTCAGAGCAGGAGAAATCGTTGGCTTCGCCGGCCTGGTCGGCGCTGGCAGAACAGAAATAATGCAGGGCATTTATGGCATTGTTGCTCCTGACAGCGGCGAAATCAGCATTAACGGTAAAGTCGTCCGTAACCGTTCACCTCGTGAAGGCTTAAACAATGGAATTGCCATGGTCACTGAAGACCGTTTACGTCAGGGTGTCATTAAGAAAATGAATGTTGAAAAGAACATGACCTTAGCATACTTCTATAAGATCTGTAGCAAGCTCGGTTTCATTTCTCAGAGTAAGGAAGATGCCGATACTGAGGACATGATCAAGAGACTCTCTGTCAAGACAGCCGGTAAGGATGCACCGATCTGGTCATTATCCGGCGGTAACCAGCAGAAGGTTATGATCGGCAGAGCATTAATGACCCAGCCAAAGGTTCTGATTCTCGATGAACCGACCAGAGGCGTAGATGTAGGCGCTAAAAGTGAAATATACGAATATTGCAACATGATGGCCAAACAGGGCGTAGCCATCGTCCTGATATCATCAGACTTGCCGGAAGTAATGGGTATGTCTGACCGCCTGAATGTAATCCGTGAAGGAAAAATCGTTGCAAGACACACATACAATGAAGTGTCAGCTGAACAGATCATGGCTGAAATGTTCGGCTTGAAAGGAGATAACCATGTCAGCTAAACCAGAAAACAAGAAAATGTCAAAAGATCAGATTCTGATTTTCTTCTTACAGAACAGAGCATTCTTATTAGTGCTGATCTTTGTATTGTTATTATCATTATTTACCAGTACCTTCTTAACAAAGGGTAACCTCATTTCATTAGCCAGACAGATTTCAGCTAATGGCATCATCGGTGTCGGTTATACATTCTTACTGGCATCCAATTCCGTTGACTTGTCAGCAGGTTACATGATGTGTATGATTGGTATCATTTCCGGTTTATTAAGCCAGACAACGGTTAGTTTCCCAATCATCCTGTTAGTCTGCTGTATCGTTGGCATTGTCTGTTCTTCATGGAACGCAACAATTGAAAACAAGTTCAACCTGCCACCGTTCTTAGTAACATTGGCAATGCAGCAGATCTTCAGAGGAACCCTGATGTTATTATCAAACGGTTCACCAATTCCTAACCTTGATGAAGGCATCATTTACATGGGCCAGGGTTATATCGGACCTATCCCGTTCTCAGTATTGTTAATGCTGGTATTCATCATCATCGGTCACATCATTTTCAGCCGTACTCAGTTTGGCCGTAACGTCATCGCCGTCGGCGGTAACCCAGAAGCTGCCAGAGTATCAGGTATCAATGTTGAAAAGACCAGAGTACAGGTTGCCGCATTATTAGGTTTCACAATCGCAATCATGGCACTTGTATCATGTGGCAGAGTAGCTACAGCTCAGACAAACCTTGGTGGTGAAACAGTAATGGATATCATCGCTGCAGTAGTAATCGGTGGTACACCAATGGGCGGCGGCTCAGGTACAGTAGTCGGTACACTATTTGGCTGTCTGGTAATCGGTCTCATCTCTAACGGCTTGAACCTCTTAAAGGTAAGTTCTTACTGGCAGATGGTTTCAAAGGGTGTTATCATCCTGGTAGCTGTTATCGTAGACGTATTCTCAGAAAGAATTTACGACCGCATGCGTAATAAGGAGTAGTCAAAATGGTTGATTTAAGCAAGAAACCATTTTACCTCGATGAAGAAGGAATAAAGTGGGTAGAAGAAAAAATGGCCCACATGAGCGACCGTGAAAAAGTTGGTCAGCTCTTCTGTGAAATATTATGGGACCGTCCTGGTTCAGAAGCTGAAAGCATCTTTGATTTCATTGAACCGGGTGGAGTCATGTACCGTCCATTCCCATCTGAAAAGATGCGTGAATTCTCTGAAAGAGTTCAGAGAAAGGCAAACATTCCACTGCTCATTGCCTGTAACCTGGAAAGAGGCGGCAAGGGCGGTAACGGCGGTTTGACCGATGGAACTTATGTCGGTTCACCGATGGGTGTAGCTGCCTGTAATGATGACCATCTGGCTTATGAATTAGCCAGAGTCGCAACTGAAGAAGGTGGCGCCTGTGGTGTCAACTGGACCTTTGAGCCAATCATTGACATTGACAGAAACCCTGAAAACCCGATCACAAATGTCAGAACATTCGGTTCTGATGTAGAACATATCTTACGCTTGTCAAAGCCATATTTAGATGCCTGTAAGGAAAATGAATTCGTTTCTACGATAAAGCATTTCCCAGGCGATGGCGTTGACTATCGTGACCAGCATCTGATGAGTTCAATCAACTCCTTAAGTGCTGAAGAATGGTATCAGACCTATGGTTACTTATATAAGAGTCTGATTGACTATGGTGCACCATGTGTCATGGCATCACACATCCGTCAGCCTGCCTTAACCAGATCAATTAATCCTGGTATTAAAGATGAAGACATCATGCCGGCTTCTTTATCAGAAGAATTACTGACCGGTGTCTTAAGAGAAAAGATGGGCTTTAACGGTGTAATTGTTACTGATGCAACTCAGATGGTAGGCTTTACCTGCAGCATGAAGCGTTCAGAAGCAGTTCCTAGCTGTATTGAAAGAGGCGCTGATGTCTTCTTATTCACCATTGATCAGAAGGAAGACGTTCAGTACATGCTTGATGGCTTAGAGAATGGCTTACTGTCTCATGAAAGACTGAATGATGCCGTAAGAAGGATCTTAGGTTTGAAGGCTATGATCAATCTACATAAGAAACCGGCTGTTCCTGATAAGGAAAGAATGGCTGTCATAAACAGTGAAGATCATAAGCAGGTTGCCAAGACTGTTGCCGATAAGTCAGTTACGCTGGTAAAGAACAAGGATAACATCATTCCTTTGAATAATCAGAAGATCAAGAAGATCAAGCTGATCCAGATCACCAATGAAAGACTGCCTGAAAGCGGCATTCTTCCGGAAGTAGAACACTTCAAGACATTATTGGAAAAGGAAGGCTTTGAGGTTTCATACTTCAAGGATGGCAAGTATCCGGATGTAGGCTATTCATTAGCCGACTTCAAGAAGGATACTGACTTGGTGATCTACTTTGCCAACATGAAGGTAGGATCTAATCAGACAACCATCCGCATTACCTGGGATGACTTCCTTGGTGAAAGTTCACCAAAGTATGTCTTTGACTTACCATATCTGTTCATTTCATTCTCAAATCCATATCATCTGGTAGATGTTCCAATGGTACGTAATTACATTAATGCCTATACATCTAACAATGATCATGTCGAAGCCGTAGTTGAAAAACTGATGGGCAGAAGTGAGTTCAAGGGCGTAAGTCCTGTAGATCCATTCGCCGGTCTTTGGGACACTAAACTGTAGAAAATGAATCAGATGGTGGATAGCCACCATCTGGTTTTATAAAATTGGAAATTAATATTTAAATAAAGTAAAATATAAGCGTATGTCAGAAAATCAGAAAATATCCTTAAAAACTATTAACATGCAGAACATCTTCGAACTCGTTTATAAAGAGGGGAGTCTTCTGCAGAATGAAATAAGAGACAGAAGCGGACTAAGCGGTCCGACTGTTTCAGCCTGCCTGCAGTATTTCCGTAAGGTAGGTGTTTTCATTGAGGGTGAAGAACTGGCCAGCTCAGGTGGCAGAAAGCCGAGATTGATCGCATTCAACTATGGTTTCAGTTACGCCGTAGGCATTGAAATCAGAATGAATCACGTTGACATACGCATTCTAAACTTAAAGGGTGAAGTCGTAGCGGGTAATGTTTACCGCTTGGCTTTCAAGCATGAAGCTGCTTACTGGTCACAGGTCAGCAAGTATACCGAAAAGGAAATCAAGAAAAATGTTTCCAGAGACAAGGTCATTGGCATTGGCATTGCCTTCCCTGGAGAAATATCATTAGATGGTCAGAAGATCGTCCGTGCAACTGTCTTTGGCTTAAAGAACGTTGCCATTTCTGACATTCAGCGTTACTTCAAACTTCCTATAACAGTTGAATACGGTCCTAATGCGGCCGGCTATGGCATTACATGGCGTAATCATGACATTAAGGACTGTGTCTGTATCGTTGTAACAAACAATGGCGTTGCCGGTTCCGTTATTAACGATAATAAGATCTACAGGGGCAAAAACGGTGAAGCAGGGGCTTTCGGTCACTTTGTGCTCGATAACAGACATAAGCAGTGTTTCTATGGCAATAATGACACCTGGTCAAATTACTGTGCCGTTTCTGAACTTACCGGTCAGGAAGATCCTGACTTACCTGGTTTCTTTGAAAAGCTCAAGGCAGGTGACAAGGATTGTGAAAACAGATGGCAGGAATACATCACTTACATGGCCAGAGGTCTGGCAACTGTCAAACTTGCCTTTGACGCCGACATCGTCATTGCGGGCCGTATCTCTCCTTACTTGAATGAGTACTATGACCAGTTGAAAAAGGAAGTCAGTTCATATCCGTTCCTTAAGGATGAGGACATTGACATCCTGATCGATGTAACTTCTACCAGCCCAATGGCTGAAGGAGCCGCAATGATTGTTCTTACATCTTTTTTAGAAAACTACATAAATAACATATATGAATAAGAATAAATCTCTGAGGGTCTGGCTGGGCTGTGTATTGTTACAGGCCGGGGCCACAGGTATCATATTAAACTGCTATACGGTATTTTATGCCTCTTTAGCAGGTGAATTAGCCTTAAGTAATGCGGATGTGTCACTAATAACAACAGTCCGCATGATTTTCATGTCTTTGGGCATGTTGATGGCAAACCGTCTTTATAACAAGCTTGGCTTTAAGACAACATTAGCCATTGCCTCACTAATACAGGGAGGCTTATTCTGCTTACAGGCATTATTTAATAACCTTACTCAATTCCTGATCGTTTCAGTAATCATTGGCTTTGTATCAGGGTGTTTAATAACGATTCCTTCAACCATAATGATCAATAACTGGTTTAAGGAACGCCAGGGTTTCTTTCTTGGTATGGCCTTGGCTGCCAGCGGCATAATGGGGGCAATATATTCACCGTTAATATCACTTATTATCAGTAATAACGGCTGGAGAATGGCCGTTGTCATTACGGGAATAATAACACTCATTATTGATGAAATAGCCGTATATGGCTTCTGTAAGCTTAAACCGGACAGTGAGGAAGAAATGTATGGAACCAGGGGTTCTGTTAACGCAGTTTCCGGCGGTAATAATGGAACAAACTTGTCACTTGTTCTGGCAATAATTCTGATGATCGTTGTTATGGCGACCCAACAGCTGACATTCCAGTTCTCCTTGTTTGCCAGTCAGATAGGTTTATCAATAACCCAGGGAGCATTACTCAATACAGCCTGCATGATAGGCAATACTTCAGGTAAGGTTGCCATTGGTTATTTAAAGGATAAGATAGGTACTTATAAGACCATTTCCCTGACAATGTTACTTATTGCCCTGGCTTTAGTTGGCCTGGCAAGCGGCAACATGATCAATCTTTGTGCCGGACTTGTTGGAATGACTTTTTCACTAAGCGCAATAATACCTTCCTTTGTGGCAAGAGAACTGTTCATCGACAGATATGACAGTGTAACAGGGAAACTAAGCGGCTTTGGCACCTTAATAGGCAGTATGAGCGGTTACCTGATTGGTTATCTCTCTGATGTCCTAAACGGTTATGGAAAGGTATTTATGGCATTTGCCATCATATGTCTTTTAACACAGGGTATAATAATCTTATTAAGCAATGGAGGAAAGAAACATGGGACTGTCTGACTTATTCAGCTTTAAGACTAAATCACAGGCTAAACAGGATTCAGCCAATTATGAAAGAAAGATCTTTCCATTTGGTGAAAAACAGAAGGAAAGAGTAAAGTCTTTTATAAGTGAAAACATTAAGTCTTCAAAGACATTGACTAATGAAGCATTCTATCAATACGTAGTGTACAGACAGATGCTGGCTGATGATAATTTCGATGGCTACAGTGAATGGTATCATTCTTCTTTTGGCAAACTCTTTACGCTTGAAGAAAAGGCTCTGATCAGAGCTTATGCATATCTGGATAAGCAGTTAACCTCTGATGAGGATATCAATGAAGAAACACTCAATGAACTGACAAAACAGTACGCTTCAGAACCAGCCCCTGAAAAGCCGAGAAGAAAGAGTCTGTTTAAGTTTTAATTATCAGATTTTGAAGTATTAATATGACATAAGGCCAGGTTATCTTGCATAATCTGGCTTTATAGTAAATAATAACAAGTATGAAAAGAACACTGATTATGATATGTCTGCTGCTGGTTTTAAGCGCCTGTGGAGTTGAAAAGACACTTATCCTGAATAAGAATATGGATACTGAAAATGTTTCTTCAGACGTTTTAAATGCGGCAAATGCGCATGTTCTGACTAATGAAGGTTTCTACTACCTGGGAAGTGGGATATCAGTTCCTGAAGTAACTGCTGAGGGAATACTTACTGACAATAATTCAAATCTGTATCCGCTTTATATGGATGATGAGTTAATCAGTTACATTAAAGAGAATGCGGATGGAACAGTAAGCTTCATGGATAATGCGGAAGAAATAAATCTTAATGATAATTCATTTGTTATAGAGTGCGAAGGAAATACATATGTTATTGATGAAGGCGGTGATATTTTCCGAGATGAAACGGTAAAACATCGCGCCCAACACATAGTTTTTGAAGTCCCAGCCGTCTACGCTGCCGCGCAG
>JAFRLB010000031.1 GCA_017431405.1 Erysipelotrichaceae bacterium
ATGTTGCCATGGTCATACTGGGCAATGTGCATGTCACGGATAAAAGCTTCGTTACCAACGAAGTCAATGTATGCATCCTTGAACTGTACATGACCCTTACGGACACTCTTGATCTCAGTTCCGGTCAGAGCGATGCCTGCTTCATAGAACTCTTCAAGAAAGTATTCGTGTCTGGCCTTGCGGTTAACGGCAATAACTTTCTCCATATTTCTCCTTTGTTAAAAAAAAGACCTTTGCGGTCTCTTTTTCTAGCCTACTATTAGTTTGATAATTACTAGTATAAAGAATAAGATACCAGCAACTAGGGTAGCCATGGCGATTACCTTTTCAGGTCCTCTTTCCTTAGTGTTACTGAAAAGATTCAATCCTCCGTTACCACCAGCGAAAGCACTGCTGACACCAGCTGATTTACCAGACTGTAACAATGTCAGGATAATAATTGCTATTGAGTCGACCAGAATTAGTACATCTAACATAATACGGCTCCTTTCTGATGCCAATACATTATAACAAACCATTATACGTAATTCAAATAGTTTTTACCGCCTAAATTCCTTACGGAAATGAAAAATCGTCTGAAATCAGACGATTAGTCAATGTTAATCAACTTTCCCCTTACTAATGCGGTAACTAAGATAGGAATGACGATCAGCTGAATGATGATGCCAGGTAATGCTGTTGTAAAGGCAGCTGCCAGCCAGGCCTGTAATGAATATGAGCCGGCTCTTAATACCAGGGCGTTCAATAAGCCATAACCGATACGGCCGCATAACATGCTTAAGATGAGTACGCAGTAGATCTTGGCCATTAAAGGCTTTACCTTGATCAGTTTTGTGAACAGACCGCTCATCAGTCCGTATAATGCTAATTCAAATAACATGCTTGGTAATACAGGTGCTGGAGGCATACCGAAGATAAGATGAGACAGCGCAGGTGTCAGAATACCGCAGATAAGTCCAAATACAGGGCCTACAGCGAAACCTGATAACAATACTGGAATATGCATAGGCAGGAAAATACTGCCGGCATTTGGAATGGCGTGGAAAGCCTGTGGCAATACAACGCCGATAGCTACTAACATAGCCGTTAATACGTACTTTCTAGTGTTGTTCATGGAATTCTCCTTTCATAAAAACAGCCATAAAGGCACTTGAAAAAGTATCTGGCCTTCATGGCATATTTCTTAAAAAGAAGTGTCAGCTTCATGCTTGACGATTTAAATTTTAAAGGGTTTTCTGATTTATGTCAATTAACAAGCCTAGTTATGGTAATATCTAAGTAAGGGCAGGTGATGCCAGTGTTTACGGTAAATAATCTGTGCATATCGACTTTAAAGGGCAGGTTCCTTTTAAAGGATTTCAGTTTTACCTTGAATCAGAACGACAAAATCGCACTTATCGGGGAAGAGGGCAATGGCAAAAGTACGCTGTTGAAGATTTTGTGCGGCATTGACGTCAGCGACTATGTTACTTTTACCGGTTCGGTGAATACTGATGAGAAATGCGGTTACCTGCCGCAGAAGATCGATGATGACTGGCTTGAGGTGTCTGTCTTTGACTATCTGGTAAAAGAGCAAGTAAATTCAGAAATAGATGTTGAGCATTACGGTAACTACAGTCAGATATATTCAATTCTTAAGACAGTAAATCTGGATTCCTCAATACTTGATGAGGAAAGACCGATTAAGAGCTTCAGTGGTGGAGAGAAAGTAAAAATCGCCATGGCCAAGGTTCTTTATCATGAGCCGGACATACTGTTTCTTGATGAACCAACCAATGACCTTGATTTAGAGACTCTTATCTGGCTGGAATCATTCATTAACGGCATCAGTTTACCAATGGTTTTCATATCACATGATGAAGCCTTGTTGGAAAATTGCAGTAACGGCATATTACATCTGGAACAGCTGAAAAGAAAACAGGAAGCTAAGATAACCTACAGTCATGTTGGCTATAAGGAATATGTTGGAGAAAGACTACATTTCATTGAGCGCAATAACATGATTGCGGCAAAGGAGAAATCTGAATACCAGAAACAGATGGAAAAATACCGTCAGATCTATCAGAAAGTAGATTACCAGCAGGCAACCATATCAAGGCAGGATCCTCATGGAGGACAGCTGTTAAAGAAAAAGATGCATGCGGTAAAGGCCTTAGGCAGAAAGATGGAAGAGAAGAGGGAAAATCTTACTGAGAAGTTTGAACCGGAAGAAGCCATCAACATTTTCTTTGATAAGACTGTCATTAACCCTAATAAGGTAATTCTGGATTATCATTTGGATGAGTTAGAGGTTGATGGAAAGAAACTGTCTCATGACATTGAACTATATGTAAAAGGTTCAGATAAGGTCTGCATCATCGGCAGAAACGGTTCTGGTAAGACAACATTACTTAAGAAGATACTGGAAGAATTGAAGAATACGGGAAACGTTACCGTTGGCTACATGCCGCAGAATTACTATGAAGTAATGGACTATTCCATTTCACCGGTAGAATATCTTTCAGTTGAAGGTACCAGGGAAGAAACGGGAAGAATAAGAACCTATCTTGGGGCCCTGAAGTTTACTACCGAAGAAATGACCCATAGCATTTCAGATCTTTCTGAAGGGCAGAAGTGTAAAATTCTGTTATTAAATCTGATATTGAAGAAATGTGATGTGCTGGTATTAGATGAACCAACCAGAAACCTTTCACCATTATCCAACCCGCAGGTCAGAAAGATGCTGATAGACTTTGGCGGCTGCATCATTTCCGTAAGCCATGACCGTAAGTACATTGAGAATGTCTGTAACAAAATCTGTCAGCTTGATGAAAACGGTCTGAGGGAAATGGTATAATATTCATGTATTTGGAGGGAATAATAATGAGCAAGTTATATGGAAAGACAGCTGATGGCCAGACAGCCTCACTGTATACAATTGAAAGTGAACAGATCAGAGCTGAAATTACTGATTTCGGTGCTGTTTTAGTGGCCTTATGGGTCAAGGATAAAAACGGTAAGGCAACTGATGTTGTCTTAAGCCATAATTCTCTGGAAGGATACTTTAATAATCCGGAATGTTTCGGTTCAATCATTGCACCTGTGGCAAACCGTACGGAAAATGCCTGCTTTACAATTGATGGCACAACCTATCACATGTTGAAAAACGAAGGTGAAAACAACCTGCACTCAGATACAGCTCATGGTGCTCATAAGCGCTTATGGAAAGTCGTTAATGAGAAAAAAGATGAACTGACTTTGGAAATAGAAATGGCTGATGGAGACATGGGTTTCCCAGGCAACCGTAAGATTGATGTTACTTACAGCGTTAAGGAAGGAACCTTAGGCATTGAATACAGAATAGTTTCCGATAAGGCAACGGTATTCAGCCCAACCAACCACAGTTACTTTAACTTAGGCGGTTATGACAGCGGCAGTGTATTTGACCATTACCTGAAGCTTGACTGTGATTACTATACACCTGTTAAACCTGGTTCAATTCCAACCGGTGAAATCGCTGAAGTAGCCGGTACCCCAATGGATTTCACTAAGGGCAAGACCATTGGTGAAGACTTTGACTTAAGCTTTGAACAGTTAAAACTGACAAACGGTTACGACCATAACTTTGTCATTAATGACTATGACGGTACCTTAAGACATTTCGCAACTTTACGTTCTGAGAAAACCGGAATCATCATGGATGCCTGCACAACAATGCCTGGTGTTCAGCTCTATACCGGTAACTTCATTGATGTAGAAAACGGCACAAACGGTACCAGATTTACGGCACATGACGGTTTATGTCTGGAAACACAGTTCTTCCCTAATTCAGCTAATCAGCCTGGTTTTGTTTCTCCACGCATTGATGGCAATAGGGAATACTGTTACCGTACAGAATACAGCTTTAAAACAGAATAGTTTTATTTGAAAAGAAGGGTAAAACAATATACTATATTAGTATATAGATAGAAAAAAACATAATAATAAAACAAGGAGGTCAATATGGGATTTCTTGATGGTATTTTTGAAAGAAAAGTATGCGATATCTGCGGACAGAAGTGTGGTATCTTAGGCGGTACGAAATTAAAGGATGGCCGTCTGGACAAGAGCTGTACCGAAAAGCTCTCGCCTTTAATCGGATATCTGAAGAACTATACAGTTGAAGACATTAAGGAACATCTTGCTTACCGTGAGGAAAACATGGAGCAGATCAGAAACTTCAATGTTACTCACATGTTAGGCGGTGATGGCAGTAAGCTGTACATTGATATTGATAACCGCAGATTCTTTGTCAGCGGGACTGACAGCTGGCGTTCCATGAATCCTGACATTATCAGCTTTGACCAGATCGTTGAAGGTGATCTGAACATCGTTGAGGACAAGAGAGAAATCAAGAAGAAGGATGAAGAAGGCAAGGAAGTAAGCTACAATCCAAAGCGTTACGAATACAAATATAACTTCAATGTTAAGATCACGGTTAACTCAAAGTGGTTCAATTCAGTAAATGTTAAGGTCAACAGATCAACAATTGACGGCTTTGACGGCGATGCTTATGAGGACGCTTATCTTTACAGTGAAGCCATTTGTGAGGTAGTCAATCTGATGAAGGACGGCTCAAATGAAGAGATCGTTGAAGCCATTGAATACTTCAAGAACAGAATCGCAGCTCCTAGACGTTCATATGATGTAACTTACTACGCTGATACAAAGGCTCTAAGAAAGGGCATTGAGTATTATAAACAGCGTGACCCACGCAAGGCTCATTACAAATTCTAAGAAAAGGCGGCAACGCCTTTTTATTATGCCGTTTTTTAGTTTATGCAAATCATTGTAATTGTGATAGAATGTTACTGTTAACGGGATACAAATAGAATTCTGGAGAATTGTTGCTGAAGCGGAGGTCGAAATAAATGACAGACATAAAGAGCAGCACAACAACATCCAAATACATTTTCATTGAATATTTAACAGGCAGGTAGTTTTATTATGGGATTATTAGACAGTATAAAGAATGCTAACGACATTAAGAAGATCCCTGAAAAAGACCTTCCTGTTTTAGCTGAAGAAATAAGAAAAAGATTATTGGAAATTACCAGTCAGAATGGCGGACACTTGGCCAGTAATCTTGGCGTAGTAGAAATAACAATCGCACTTCACAGATTGCTTGACTTTCCTGAAGACAAGCTGATTTTTGACGTTGGTCATCAGTCATATGTTCATAAGATGCTGACAGGCAGAAATGAGGCAATGGAAACATTGCGTAAGCTTGATGGCTTAAGTGGCTTTACTGATCCTAACGAAAGTGATTGCGATGCTTCAATATCAGGTCATGCTTCAAATGCCATTTCAATTGCCTTAGGTTACGCTACAGCCAGAGAATTAAAGGGCACATATGAAAAGGTCGTTGCCGTAATCGGTGACGGTTCCTTAACAGGTGGCATGAGCAATGAAGCTCTAAATAACGCTGCCAATTTAAAAGGCAATGTAGTAATAATCTTAAACGACAATGAAAGATCAATAAGTGCCAATGTCGGTGGCCTGGCTAATTATCTGGGTAAGATAAGAACAAGTACAAAGTACATTAATACAAAATCAATCATCAGAAAGGGTCTGGAACACATTCCTTTCATTGGTGAACATATCAAGTCAGGCATTCATACTACCAAGGAATCAATCAAGAGACTGCTGGTTGAAGGAATGATGTTTGAAGATCTGGGCATAACCTACATCGGACCAATTGACGGTCATGACATTGAACAGATTACTGATGCCTTAAACAGTGCTTTCAGATTTGAAGGACCGGTTCTGATCCATGCCTTAACGGTTAAGGGCAAGGGTTATGAATATGCAGAAAAACATCCGGCTCAGTTCCATGGGGTTAATCCATTTGACATTGAGACAGGTGATGAATTAAGCAAGAGTTCCGGCAAGAGCTATACTTCAGTATTTTCCAGCAAGATGCTTGAACTGGCTGAAAAGGACAAGAGGATCGTGGCAATTACGGCGGCCATGCCTTTTGGTACGGGGTTGTATTATTTCCATAAGAAGTATCCGGACAGATTCTTTGATGTCGGCATTGCGGAAGAACACGCAGTTGCCTTTGCGGCAGGCTTGGCTTCTTCAGGCTTAAGACCGGTTGTGGCCATTTATTCAACATTCCTACAGAGAGCTTATGACCAGATTATTCATGATGTCTGCATGAGCAATCTACCGGTAATCTTTGCGGTTGACAGAGCCGGTATCGTCGGTAATGACGGTAAGACTCATCAGGGCTTATTTGATGAATCATTCTTAACCTCAATTCCTAATCTGGTGGTAATGAGTCCTAAAAACGGCAGGGAACTGGAAGAGATGTTTGACTATGCCCTGACGCTTAACTGCCCGGTAGCCATCAGATATCCACGTGGCAAGGTCACAAACGCTTTGGATGAATATGATGCACCGCTGGAATTAAACAAGGATGAAATCATCAGACATGGTTCTGAAGTATGCTTAATGGCAACCGGTGTAATGGTGGAAACAGCTCTTAAGGTAGGGGAAAAATTAAGAGCAGATGGCATTAATGCCACCATCGTTAACGTAAGGTTCCTAAGTCATGTAAATGAAGAACTTGTTGAGCAGCTTTCTAATAGTCATAAACTGTTTGTGACGATGGAAGAAGTCATAGAACACGGCAGCTATGGCGAACGTCTTAATTCAGCGATTATAAAGAACGGACTAAATGTAAAGACATTGAATGTTTCATTACCAAATGTGTTTGTTGAACACGGCACCATAGCTGAGCTTCGTCAGCGTTATGGCCTTGATGAGGAATCAGTATACCAGCGCATTAAAAAACAGATGTGACGTCTCTTTCAGATTGAAACAGGCTGTCATATATGATAAATTGTGAGTAGCGGTTAATAAATTGAAATAATTCATTTGTGCGTTATCTATTAAAGGTTGTTACAGATACGGCACGTGCTGTATCTGTTTTGTTTTCAGGGGAAGAAAACAGGAGGGGAAAATGGATATTTACTCTTTTTTACAGGTAATTGTCGGACTGGCATTCTTTCTTTACGGCATGTCAGTAATGTCGACATCACTTGAAAAAATGGCAGGTGGCAAGCTGGAAGCTTCCATGAAGAAGGTTACTTCCAACAAGCTCTTAAGCTTCTTACTAGGAGCCTTGATTACCATTGCCATTCAGTCTTCAAGCGGTGCCATGGTAATGCTGGTTGGTTTGGTCAATTCAGGGATAATTGACTGGACTAATACTTTACCAATCATCTTAGGCTCAAACGTCGGTACAACGGTTACCGGCTGGATTCTGACATTAACATCTGTTGGCGGTGATGGATTCTCAATAATGTCAATTCTGAATCCTAAGTTCTTCTCACCGATTCTGGCGTTTGTCGGCATCGTGTTAAGAATGACGGCTAAGAAGGAGTCACAGAAAGACATCGGTACAATGATGATCGGTTTCACCATTCTGATGTATGGCATGAATTTCATGTCAGACTCAATGGGTGCCATTGCCGATCAGCCTTGGTTTGCTCAGATGCTGGTAATGTTTACCAATCCATTTGTCGCCTTGATCGTAGCAGCGGTATTTACCGGCTTGATTCAGTCTTCAGCGGCTACCATTGGTATTGTTGAAGCCTTTGCCTTATCCGGACAGATGACTTATCAGATGGCTATTCCGTTGGTATTAGGTGCCAATATCGGTACCTGTATTACCGGTGTGATCGGTGCCATCGGTACAAATAAGAACGCCAAGAGAGTTGCCGTAATGCAGGTACTTGTTAACAGTATCGCAGCCTTTGCGGTTTTGATCATCCAGGTAGTTCTGAATGTTGTTAATGCTGATGCATTCCTGTTCTTAAAGGCCACAAGCGTTGCGGTTGCCTTAATACATACCGTATTTAACATCTTTAATACATTACTTACATTTGTTCTTGAAAAATTCATCATCGGCATTGCCCGTAAGCTGGTTAAGGACGATGGTGACGTCAAGCAGGTACTCATCGACGAAAGATTGCTTGCCAGACCTTCAATCGCTGTTAATGAGTGTCTGAATAAGACTTTTGAAATGGCCTACATGGCAAAGCGTAACATTGATTTATCATTAAAACTTCTGACAGAATATGATGAAACTGAATATCAGACCATTCTGGAAACAGAAAAACTGATTGACTGGTATGAAGATGAACTTGATACCTATCTGGTTCAGTTATCAAAGGTCGCCTTATCTCAGGATGACAGTAATACCGTAAGTAAGATGCTGCATGTAATTACCGACTATGAAAGAATCGGTGACCATGCCGTCAACATTACAGATATTGCCAAGCAGATTCATGAAGAAAAGGGCAAGTTTACTGATGATGCCATGAAGGAAATCAAGAACATGGTCAAGGCAATCAATGAAATCGTTGATTTCTGTACCCAGGCCTTTGTTGACAATGACTTGGCAAGTGGCGCACAGGTAGAACCTCTGGAAGAAGTAATAGATGTCATTTCCGATACAATGAAGAATTCTCACATCAACAGACTTGTTGAAGGCAAGTGTACGATTGAACAGGGCTTCATTCTATCTGATCTGATCAACAACTGTGAAAGAGTATCTGACCACTGCTCAAACGTTGCCGTAGCTGTAATTGAAGCAGCTGATGATGAATTCTATACTCATCAGTATCTTCACAATCTGAAGCATGAATCAGAGACTTTCAAGGCTCTGTATGACTTCTATTTCCAGAAGTACTGTTCAGATGCCCGCTAATTTGCGTAGAGGTGCTGAAAGAGTTATAATTTTTGTATAAGTTGGAGGTAAAAAGATATGAAAGGTATTTTAATTGTTTTACTGGTATTGGTCGTTTTATGTGCTATATACGCAATTTCCACCAATAACAAATTTGTATCTTTGCAGAATAAAATTGAAGAGGCTTTCTCTACCATGGATGTATATCTGGTAAAAAGAGCTGAATTGATTCCAAATCTTGTCGCTACAGTCAAGGGCTATGCAAAGCATGAAGGAGAAACCTTGGAAAAGGTTATCGCTGCCAGAAACGCTGCCAAGACAACAGGTGAAAAGATGGCTGCTGAATCAGAAATCACTTCTGCAGTAAGAAGTGTCTTTGCCTTAGCTGAAGCTTATCCGGAATTAAAGGCTAATACAAACTTCTTAAATCTGCAGGATCAGTTATCATCAATTGAAAATGATGTTGCTACTTCACGCCGTTACTACAATGGCGTTGTCAGACAGTACAATACCATGTTACAGTCATTCCCAAGCAATATCATTGCCGGCATGAAAAACCTGGTTAAACAGCCTTTATTTGAAGTAAGTGACGATTCACAGCGTCAGAATGTAAAAGTTGAGTTCTAAAAATGCGTAAGATTCTTAATGTACTGTTAGCTGTCTTCATAGCTTTGGGAGTCTGTTGTCTTAACACTTCTGAAGCCTATGCCAGAGAAGGCTTTGAAATTAATAAACATACAGTAGAAATGGATGTCCATGAGGATGGTACCATTCTGGTTACGGAAACAATGGATGTTGTTTTTACTTCGTCAACTCTTCATGGCATATACGTTAACATCCCAAAGAAATACAACATGAAATGGGAATTAAACGGACAGACATACTATAAGGAATATGTATTCCCGGTACGTAAGGTCAAGGTCTTATCTGATCACAACTATGAAAAGGAAGATTTTGAAGAGGGTGTTCAGATCAAGATAGGTGACCCGGATTCTTTCGCAAATACATATGAAACCTATAAGTGGCAGTATGAGATCGTAACCAGAGATCTGGATCTGGAGAATAGACAGATGCTGTTCATGAACATTGTTTCAGGCAAATGGGATACGGTAACTCATTCTGTTGATTTC
The DNA here is from genome assembly GCA_017431405.1 of Erysipelotrichaceae bacterium. Taxonomy (GTDB): domain Bacteria; phylum Bacillota_I; class Bacilli_A; order Erysipelotrichales; family Erysipelotrichaceae; genus RUG521. The sequence goes on from JAFRLB010000031.1 coordinate 9,847, forward strand.
CTAATAAACATGCCAAAGGAATTTAACCGCAGCAAGCTTCTGTTTGACTCACCGGTTGGCGTAACCAGTGAATCAAAGGATGCTCTGTCAATTGTGGTTACCGGCAAGACGATCAGCGGTTCTTATAACGCTGACTTACAGCCTGGTGATGCAATTACGGTTCAGTTATCTCTGGATGATGATTATTTCGAATTCATAAGTAATGATAAGTATGGCTTATCAGCCATGATCATAAGTGGAATCTCCACAATCATAATGGCTACCGCATTCTTCTTATTCGGCAAGGATGATCCGTTAGTTGAAAGTGTTGAATTCCATGCTCCTAGCGGCATGACCAGTGCTGAAGTAGGTGTCATCATTGATGGCATTGCCAATGACGGTGATGTCGTATCACTGATCCTTGACTGGGGCAGAAGAGGATTAATAAACATCGTTGATGAAGAAGAATCTCTTACCTTGGTTAAGAAGGCAGATCTGGAGCCTACAGCCCGTTCATATGAAAGAGTAATGTTTGACAAGCTGTTCAGTAATGGCGATGAAGTCGACATTGAATCATTAAGTGAAGTATTCTATACCACGATCCACCGTGTTGAGAAAATGCTGGATAAGCACTTTGATTCAAATAAGCGTCGTCTGTTCACAAGAAGATCAGTTGCCTTACAGTCCGCAATGACGATTCTCTCATTCATACCAATCGGCGTTGCCTCATTCATGCTGTATTACAACTATTACTATGATCTGCCATTGTCATTCATCTGGGTGGCCATTGATGCCATTACGATCGTAGCCTTCAGTTCCATCATGGTATATCTTGACAGCAAGAGATACGTTCACAAGTGGTATACCAAGACACTGTTATATGTTCTGTCACTGGTATTATTTACCATTCCGGTAATCATTCTGGTATTCATTACCGTAAGAACACATACGAGCATCTGGTTCTCGTTTGTCTGCATCTTATTCAATATCGTAGTTATTGTCATAACCCGCTTCATGAAGAAGCGTACTGATTATGGCAACCAGGTATTGGGTCAGGTAATCGGTTTGAGAAACTTCATCATCGTTGCTGAAGAAGACAGATTACAGGAACTTGTTGATGAAAACCCATATTACTTCTATGACATACTGCCATTTGCCTATGCTTTAGGCTTAACGGATGTCTGGAACGATCATTTCAAGAAACTTACCATTCAGCCTTGTGAGTGGTACTCAAGCAGACTGTATGGCAATCCATACTACATGACTAATTCATTGACCAGTCAGATGCACGTCATTGAAAGAGCAATGACCAGTGCCCCGGCCCCAGAGTCATCAAGCGGTGGCTTCTCAAGTGGCGGCGGTTCATCAGGAGGCTTCTCCAGTGGCGGCTTCGGCGGTTCAGGAGGAGGTGGATGGTAAAATGAAAAAGGTTTTATCGATCCTCGTAATTATGGCGCTGTTGTTGGCTGGCTGCAGTCCTGATAAGGATGTTGCCCAGGCTTCATAGGGTGTCAGCAGAAAAGGCTTTACAACTCATACATCATGGTAAACGGAACAACTGTTCCGTTTTTCAATGTAAAAAAGCCTCGTTTGTGTTATTATAAAGGTCGGGGGAGAAGAGGAAGTATGAAACAGAAGATAATTGATGTAATTGCGGTATTATTTGGTAATTTTCTTTTAGCTGTTTCGGTAGCTTACTTTGTTCTTCCGTATGACATCCTTTCCGGTGGGGTAGCGGGAATTTCTGTCATAACCAAGGCGGTATTTAACTGGAGCCCGACCCTGGTAATTGATGTTCTGGTAGTCGGCCTGTTCATTGTCGGAGCCATTTTCTTTGGTAAGGAATTTGCCTTGAAAACAGCCCTCAGCAGCATAGCCTATCCGATCTTTGTAGAAATACTTGTAAGATACCCGCTAAACCTGGAAGTAGATGAGTTACTTTCATGTGTCTTTGGCGGTGTCATTGCCGGTATCGGCATGGGCATTGCCTTCCGTCATAATGCTTCAACAGGCGGAACAGACATTATTTCCTTACTGGCTAACAAGTATCTGGGCATTTCCGTTTCTTCAGGAGTAATGTTCACTGACGGCATCATTACCTTATTGGGTTTATTGACCTATGGCTTACAGGATGTATTTCTGGGAGTCGTATACATTTACAGCTCATCAATGGCAATCAACAGGGTCATGGTACCAAAGACTGATGAAGCCATAGCTGTTTATGTCATTACCAGTGAATTTGACAAGGTGTGTGACTTCATACACTATACCTTGGAAAGAGGCACGACCATTCTGGATGGCCGTGGCGGCTATACCAATGAAAAGAAGGATATCATCCTGACAGTTGTTTCAAAAAATCAGTATGTCAAACTATCAAGTTTCATTGATAAGACCGATCCGTATGCCTTTGTCATTGTATCTGATGCCAAGGAAATCAAAGGTGAGGGATTCTCATACGATTTCCGCGTGTAGGTATCATAAGACAGGCCATATGTGCTATAATATAAGATAGTTTCGTAGTCTGGAGGTATATGATGGTACATTTACAAAATGTATATAAAACATATAAAAACGGCGTAAATGCCTTAAACGATGTAACTATAGATATCAAGGACGGGGAATTTGTTTACGTAATTGGTGAAACAGGTTCCGGTAAGAGTACATTCATCAAGGTACTGGATGGAGAAGAAATACCGACAAGGGGAACCGTTGAGGTCAACGGTGTCAATGTCGGTAAATTGCGTTTCTCAAAGGTACCTCTTTATCGTCGTACTCTTGGCGTAGTATTCCAGGACTACCGTCTGTTAAAGAAGAAGACAGTGTTTGAAAACATTGCCTTTGCCCTGGAAGTAATCAACAAGCCAAAAAAGGAAATCAGACAGAGAGTCAGAGAAGTACTGGAAATCATTGACCTTACTGATAAGGCCAAGAGTTTTCCTGATGAGCTTTCCGGTGGCCAGCAGCAGAGAGTTACCATTGGCAGAGCCATTGCCAATAACCCTAAGCTGTTAATTGCCGATGAGCCTACCGGTAACCTTGATCCTGAACGTTCAAACGAAATTCTGGAATTACTGGAAAAGATCAATGCTTCAGGTACAACTGTAATCATGGTTACTCATGATATTAACCTGGTTAACAAGTATAAGAAGCGTACCATCAAGCTTGAAACAGGACATGTAGTTTCTGACAGTAAGGAAGGAGGCTATGTTGCAAATGTTTAGACTTATAGGCAGACATTTCAAGGAAGCTTTCCAGGGTATCTTCAGACACTTTGCGATGGCCTTATCAAGCGCAAACGCTGTTACGATTACCCTTGTATTAGTAAGCTTACTGACACTTATCGTCGGTAACGTATCACAGATCACCAAGAATCTGGAAGAAAGCATTCAGATCTACGTCAAGATTGATAAGGAAATCGATGAGGCTCAGATTCCTGCCTTACAGCGCAGGGTAGAAGCCATTGATGGCGTAGGCAGTGTTGAATATTCAAATAAGGATCAGGAATTAGACAGATTCATCGCCGGCAAGGGTGAAGGCGGTAAGATCTTCGAAATCTATCGTGATGATAACCCATTATCACCAGCGTTCTTAGTAGAAATCAAGTCTGGATATACACTTTCAGGTGTATCAGAGAACCTGAGTAAGATTCAGGGAATCAAGGAAGTTGAATATGGTGGCGCTACTGCCGATGACTTCTTAAAGGTTCTGACAACGATCCGTACCAGCGGGTACGTCATCATTCTGGCTTTGACATTATTAGCCATATTCCTAATTAACAATACCATTAACATTACGATTCATAACCGTAATGAGGAAATTGCCATCATGAGACAGGTTGGTGCCTCAAACAGCTACATTAGACAGCCATTCGTAATTGAAGGTGTCTTCATTGGCTTAATGGGTGCTGTTGTTCCTGCATTATTGACAATATTCGGTTATAAGTATGTTTATGAATCATTAAACGGTCAGTTGATCAGCGGCATGCTGACACTGTTACCAACTAATCCTTTTGCTTATTACGTAGCTGCATTCTTAGCTGTAATCGGCATGGTTGTCGGTTTGATCGGTTCTTTAATGTCCGTCAACAAGCAACTCAGATGGAGGAGATAATTGATGAAGAGAGTTCTTTCTGTTTTACTGGCATTCACCATGATATTAGGCTGCTTCCCGTTCTTGAACAGGGATGCCTTTAAGGTGCAGGCAGAAGACAATCCATGTGTCATCAGTGATGATATGACTGATGAACAGAAGGATGCCTGTAAGCTTTACCGTCAGGAACTTGCTCAGCAAATGGAAGATAACCAGGCCTACATCAAGGACATCAATGCTCAGATGAGCGACATGAAGGCTAACATCGCTGCTCAGGGTGAAAAGATCAATCAGATAAATGAAAAGATTGAAGACATCGAAGATCAGATCGTTGTCGTTGAAGAAAACATCACCGTTACTGAGAACAACATCGTCGTTGTCGAAACAAAGATTGCTGAGCGTGAAGCCAAAATCGAAGAAATGAACAATGCCATTAAGGAACGCATGGCTGCCGAACAGTCAAACGTTGCCTCGAATAACTACATTAAGTTCATCATGGGTGCTACAAGTTTCGTTGACATGTTCAGAAGAATCAGTGCCCTTAATGAAATAACCAGTTACGATAAGGAAAAGATCGATGAAATGCAGCGGGAAAAGGAACTGCTGGAAAAGGACAAACTGGAACTTGAAGACCAGAAGGTTCAGCTGGAAAAACAGAGAGCTGACCTTGATAAGACCAAGGAAGATCTTGAAACCTTAAAGGCACAGGCTGAAGAGTTAATTGCGGAATACCGCCGTACTCAGGCAGCACTGGCTACTGAATTAGAAAATGTGTACCTGGCAATGGATGATCTTAAAGCTCAGATTGAAGAACTTGATCAGGCCTTAAGTGATTTCTACGCTTCTAACGGTTTCTATTATCCGTTACACAATAGATTCTACATTTCATCAGGCTGTTACTACTATGATCCATGGGATTCATACAGTGGCTTCCATCCGGCAGCTGACATGGCCGCTAACTACGGTTCTACAGTTTACGCCGTTGCCAATGGCGTGGTTGTCGCAACTCATACCGGCTGTCCATACGGTTACTTAGGCAGCTATTGCGGATACGGTTTCGGTAACTATGTATGTTACATCGTTCAGGTTGGCGATACCGTATACGAAATCATCAATGCCCACTTAAGCAGTGTTGATGTTTCAGTAGGACAACAGGTATGGCAGGGAGATCCTATAGGTCTACTTGGAAGTTCAGGAAGCTCAACCGGACCGCACCTGCATGTTGAAGTCATCCGAATGGGTACCGGCTACATTGGATCATACATTGAAAGCTATGCCAACGTTGGTAGAGTATATTATACATTAGGCCGTAACATCTACAGTGCCTGCTCATACAGAGGCGCACCATGTTACGAAAATGCACTGAATATCTTCGGTGTAGAATACGGATACAGTTATTAGTAAGGACTCGAGAAGAGTCCTTTTCTATAGGAAAAAAGGTTACGGTGTGCTAAAATATTCAACAGAGGTAAAAACATGCCAGAAGAAGAAATCTATACAGTCGCAAAACAGCAGAAAAGACAGAGCAGGATCAGATTCGCGGTCGTGCTTTGTGCTCTTCTTTCAATCATATTCTTTGTCTTAGGATTAGGCATTGGCAGGGCAACAGGTTCACCTGAAGTCATTTATACCAATGACAGTACCTATTCCAATTTTGATTCAGTCTTAAAGATACTGACATCAAAGTTTTACTATGGCTCAAGCAGTGAAGAATACCGTGACGAATTGATCAGGGAAGCCATTAAGGGCATGGTCAATTCCCAGGGTGACATTCATACTGAATACATGACACCTGAGGAACTGGAAGGTTTCAGCGGTTCACTGGAATCAAGCTTTGTCGGTGTAGGGGTAAGATACAATGAAATTGACGGTAATATCTTTGTCATCGATGTAATCTATTCATCACCGGCAGAAAAGGCTGGCATCTTACCGGGCGACTACATTACCGCAGTTAACGGTGTTAAGTGTTCCGAGAATGACATTGATGATGTTGTTAAGCTGATTCCTGGTGAAGTAGGAACTTATGTTACCCTGACCATTTTAAGAGGTTCAGAAACATTTGATCTGGAAGTACAGCGTAATATCATTGACAGTACCGTTCATTCTGTCATTAATGATGGTATTGGCGTAGTAACAGTCAACTCATTTGGTACAGGTACGGCAGAAGAGCTTGAAACTCACTTACAGAGATTATGGGATAACGGGGTAAGAAAGCTGATCATTGACTTAAGAGACAATGGCGGCGGTTATGCCAATACCCTGGATAAGATGTGTGCCTTCTTTATGGATAATGGCCAGGTAGTCATGATCGAAGAAGACCGTGACGGTAATGAAGTAATTGACAAGGTCAGAAATTCCAAGAAGTTTGGCTTTACAGACCTTGTAATACTGGTAAATGGCAACAGTGCAAGCTGTTCCGAAGTATTTACCATGGCCTTAAAGGAAAACTGCAATGCCATTACCGTAGGTACAACAACCTATGGCAAGGGAGTTGCTCAGTTGACCAAGACATTCCCGGACGGCAGTGCTCTTAAGTATACTGATGTCATCTGGAAATCAGGCAATGGTGTGTATATTGGCGGTGAAGGCATTACTCCTGATTATGAAGTATGGCTGCATGATGCCCTGTACATGTCTACCTTGGAAATGACAGATGATGAAGAATACGGTTATGATTCCGTATCTTACCATATTGAATATGCTCAGATGGCTCTTGACTTCCTGGGTTATGAAGTAGACAGAAATGATGGTTACTGTTCACAGATGACAGCGGATGCCATCGCTGCTTATCAGAAGGACAATGGTTTTGAGGTTACCTCAACAATTAATAAGACTACCTGCATGGGCTTAAACAGCAGTATTAAGTACAACTGGATCACTCAGCGTGATAAATACGATACCCAGATGCAGAAGGCAATGGAAATTATAAATAAATAGTATGGATGGTAAATTTGAATTAGTAAGTTCATTTGTTCCTAAGGGTGATCAGCCTGAGGCAATCGATCAGCTGGTTGAGGGATTGAATGAAAATAAGAAATGTCAGGTTCTGTTAGGTGCCACCGGTACCGGTAAGACCTTTACAATCGCAAATGTAATAGCCAAAGTTAATAAACCAACTTTGGTTTTTGTGCATAATAAGACCCTGGCAGGCCAGCTTTATACTGAATTCAAGGAACTGTTCCCAAACAATCATGTAGAATACTTCGTTTCAAACTTCGACTACTATCAGCCTGAAGCCTACATTCCAAAGTCAGATACCTACATTGAAAAGAATGCGATGATCAATGATGAACTTGACATGTTGCGCTTAGCTGCCTACAATGCCATTCTGGAAAACAGAGACACCATCATTGTTGCTTCTGTTGCCTGCATCTACGCAAGCAGTGACCCTAATCAGTACCGTGACATGTTCTTTACCATTAAGGCAGGTCAGAACATTGACCGCAGGGAACTCATCAAGTTATTGGTTGACAGACAGTACAGCCGTAATGACGTTGATTTAAAGAGAGGAACATTCAGAGTAAGAGGGGATGTCATAGACATTGCTCTTGGTTATACTGATTCCTACATCTTACGTATTGAAATGTTTGATGATGAAATAGACAGAATAAGTGAAGTAGATCCAATCAACGGTAAGGTCCTTAATTCCTATACCGTATATAACATCTTCCCGGCCAGCGGTTATGCCAAGGCTCAAAGCGACATTAACAGAGCCTGCGATAACATTGAAATAGAACTGGCAGAAAGATTGAAGTATTTCGAGGATAACAATAAGCCACTGGAAAAGGAAAGACTGGAAAACAGATGCCGTTATGACTTGGAAGCCTTAAGAGAATTCGGCGTATGTCCTGGCATTGAAAACTATTCCCGTCAGCTGGAATTCAGAGCTCCGGGCAGCCGTCCGTTTACCTTGTTTGATTATTTCCCGGATGATTATCTTTTAGTCATCGATGAATCACATGTTACCGTACCGCAGGTAAGGGGCATGTATAACGGTGACCGTTCCCGTAAGGAAACCCTGGTCGAATTTGGTTTCAGATTACCGAGTGCCCTGGATAACCGTCCGTTAAGATTTGACGAATTTGAAAGAATGATCAATCAGGTCATCTTTGTTTCGGCTACACCTGGTGACTATGAACTTGAAAAGGTTGACCATAAGGTAATTGAACAGATAATCAGACCTACCGGTTTGTTGGATCCAAAGATCGAAGTAAGACCAACCAAGGGTCAGATCGATGATCTGATCTATGAAATAACTGAAAGAATCAAGCGTAATGAAAGAACGCTGATCACTACCCTGACTGTCAGGATGGCTGAAGAGCTTACCAAGTATCTGCAGCAGCAGTCATTCAATGTTGCCTATCTCCATCATGAGACCAAGACACTTGAAAGAACGGAAATCATAAGAGATTTGCGTAGGGGTAAATATGACATCTTAGTAGGTATCAACCTGTTAAGAGAAGGTCTGGATATCCCGGAAGTATCACTCATCGCCATTTTGGACGCTGATAAGGAAGGCTTCTTGAGAAGTGAAAGATCACTTATTCAGACCATAGGCAGAGCGGCCAGAAACGCTGACGGTACCGTCATCATGTATGGTGATGTGATTACCGATTCAATGCGTAAGGCCATTGATGAAACAAACAGAAGACGTGGCATTCAGGAAGAATACAACAGGGTACATGGCATTACTCCTACAACCATCAAGAAGGAAATCAGAGAAGCCATCCACTCTAAGGAAACCCATGAAATGGCCATGAAGTACATGTCCAGAAAGGCCAAGAAGTCCGGACATCAGCAGGAAGAACTGATCAAGAGACTTGAAAAGGAAATGAAGGAAGCTGCCAGAATTCTCGACTTTGAAAGAGCAGCTGAATTACGTGACATGATCATAGAAATGAAAGCAGAGGATTAATTATATGAGAGACATAATACTGGCATCAGCATCACCACGACGCAGAGAAATAATGGACAAGCTTAATGTCCACTACCGTGTCATCGTCAGTAATGTAAGAGAGCAAATGAAGGATGACTTACCTGTTGAGGAAAAGATCAAGGATCTGGCCTTACAGAAGGCCTTGGCCGTGTTTAATGAACACCCTGAGGAACTTGTCATAGGAGCAGATACGATCGTTGAGGTGGACGGTAAGATCTTAGGTAAGCCTCATACAATGACTGAGGCCAGAGACATGCTGAAGCTGTTATCAAACAGAAAGCACAGAGTCATAACAGCTGTTGCCATGATTTCAAAAGATCATCAGTATGTTGATTACGACAGTACTTATGTTACATTTGAAAACCTCAGTGATACGGAAATAGAGAAGTACATTCAAACCAGAGAACCTTATGACAAGGCTGGAGCATACGCCATACAAGGTTGGGCATCTGTCTTTATTTCTGCAATAGAGGGGAGTTATTATACTGTAATGGGCTTTCCGCTCCATATGGTATATAAGAAATTAAGAGAATTAGGTTATTATCGGGGATAGTTATGGAAAATAAAAAAGTTATAGATCTTACTGAAGGTGTCATCTGGAAACAGCTGTTAAAATTCGTTTGGCCAATTACCTTAGCCAATGTATTTCAGCAACTTTACGGCATGACTAATGCCATGATAGTTGGTAACTACATGGACACTGAAGCCTTATCAGCAGTAAGTTCTACTAACTCTATCTGTAACATCGCAAATTTCTTCTTTTATGGAATTGCCATGGCATGCGGCATACTGGTTTCAAACTACCGTGGTGCCAAAAATAATGAAGGTTTACGCAGGACCATTCATACAGGACTTATCCTGTCAGTAATAGTCGGCCTTATCATCACCGTTTTTGGTGAACTGTTTACACCATTATTAATGTCCATGAGCAATATCAGAGAATCCATTTATCATAATGCTGAACTGTATTTAAGAGTTTACATGCTTGGTAATGCGGCTGTATTCCTTTATAACATCAGTTTCTTCATCATGAGATCATTAGGCGATTCCAGAGATCCGTTGTATTACCTCATGTTCTCAAGTATCATGAACGTGATCCTTGGCATCATAATGGTTAAGTACTTACAATTTGGTGTTGTTGGTACGGCACTTGCCAGTATCATTTCTCAGTTAATGGTTGATGTTCTGGCCTTAAGAGCATTGTTTAAGATGGATTCAGCCTTCAGGATCGACTTTAAGAATCTCAAGATCGATACAGCTCTTATAAAGAGAATGTTACAGCTTGGCATTCCGGCTTCAATTCAGAACATGCTCATTGCCATTTCCAACCTGACCGTACAGTCATATGTCAACATGTTCCCTAATGAGTTCATCGCCGGGGTAGGTGTTGCGGAAAAGGTAGCCAACTGGACACAGATACCTATGCAGAGCATTTCAACAATCGGTACAAGTTATGTCGGCCAGAATCTCGGTGCCAAGAAATATGACCGAGTTCAGGAAGGCATCAAGATGTGTAACATAATAGCCACAGTCATCACGGCAATATTTGCGGTATTCATTTTCATCTTTGCGGAAACATTCGTCGGCTTGTTTGACAGTGATCCGGAAGTAATCAGATACGGCAGTACCATGACAAGATACATGGTATTCAGCTTCATACCGCTAACCTGGTCACACATATATAACGGCTGTTGCCGTGGGGCAGGGAACATGAAGGTTCCTATGTTCATTGCGGTAATGGGTCAGTGCGTATTCAAGTACATCTTTGTTACTGTAGGTTTAAGCATTAAATTCGACATGATCTTCATTTATCTTTCAACGGCATTATCGTTCACTCTGGCAGGGGTTATGGCAGCCGTTTACTTCCACACCAGCAAGTGGACAAAGGAAGCTCACTTAAGGCCTTAATTGATTTTTGAGGAATAATCTGTTATTATGATTATCTAGAATTAACGGGGTCGTCTTGGTTTCGACAGGGCGTAGTTGGATTCGGATAGCAGTGGCGTTATTCACCTCACGAATAAAACTTTAAAAATAACTGGCAATAGTCAATTATCATTCGCTGCTTAATTAACCGACTTTAGGTTTCGCAGCCGTCAACCATTGTTTAGCTTCTGGGCTATGGATTGGTGTCAAAGACAGAAGATAAGTATTAATGATTTCTAATAAATTAGTAACGAAAACCTATTAGATAAGCAGAAACTACATCTTGTTCATCATGAGGTTTCTGCTAAACGAGATGAACTAAACTGTAGAAGTCTGAATGTGGGACACGTTTTGGACAGGGGTTCGATTCCCCTCGGCTCCACCAATGACAATCAACAGGACTGTGAAGTCCTGTTTTTTTTTACTGTAAGGTAAATATTTCTTAAAACACGATGTAGTCAGGTCTATCGATTATATTTTTATGAGTACATATTACTTAAAAACAGGAAGAGTATGTTCCATGTTTCAACACTAATTTAGTATAATTAACCTATAGTTAATTGAGGAAAAAGTTATATGAAAAAGAAAACAACACCATTAATGTCCATCGTGTTCTTAATAGCCGTATGCCTTGCCTTTACAGGGCCGTTACTTCATCTGCATAACATGAAGCAGTGGCCAATCGTTCTGGCGGCCGTATGTGTTTTCACCATTGTGTCCACCATGCAAATGAACAATGATCTTATCAGCTTAATGGCCGCAAACGGTTATGTCATGGGCTTTTTCATCAGCCTGCTGTTCCAGAAAAGCGGCACTGATGCCGGCGGTGGGGCAACAAGTAACATGTGGTTCATCTGGACGGTAGTAAATGTAGGCTTCATAATTGCCGGATTTGTGGTTACTTACCTGAAGAAGAAAAAGAGGGTCACCAGGAAATGAAAAGAATAGCCATAGCCATATTATTAGGCTTCATGATACTTACAGGATGTAAGGAAGAACCGGAAAACATGGTTGACGGTCCGGACATGGAAAGACAGTATTATCAGATAAGTCAGGAAGAAGCCATGAAAATGATGGAAAATGAAAGTGACTATGTCATCGTTGATGTCAGAACCATGGAAGAATATCTTGAAGGTCACATTCCTGATGCCATCTGCATACCGGTTGAAACCATTACCAATCAACAGCCTTCTCAGTTGCCTGATCTTAGTCAGACCATTCTGGTATATTGCCGTAGTGGAAACCGCAGTAAACAGGCTGCTCAGAAGCTGTTAGAGTTAGGCTATTCAAAAATCTATGAGTTTGGCGGCATCAATACCTGGCCGGGAGAAATAGTTAAGGATTAACATGGAATATCTTGATGTCTATGACAGTAATAACAGACCTTTAGGTTTCAAAAAGGAAAAGGACGCAGTACATGTAGATGGCGATTATCATCATACCGTTCACATCTGGTTGCTGAATGAAAAAGATGAACTGTTACTGCAGTTAAGAAGTCATGATAAAAGTAGTTTTCCCGGTTTCTGGGATATTTCTGCGGCAGGTCATGTACAAAGCGGGGAAACCGAGTTACAGGCCGCAGTCAGAGAATTACATGAAGAGCTGGGCGTAAAAGTCAAAGAAAGTGACTTAGAGTTTGTGACCATTGTCAGTTATTGCGGTAATCAGAATAATGAATTCGGTTATGTATATCTGCTAAGATGTAAATATGGTATTAATGATTATGTATTTGAAGATCACGAAGTTGAAGCTGTTAAGTATGTTCATTATTTGAAACTTAAGAAAATGATAGCCGATAAACAAAAAGATCTGTTGGTACATAATAATGAAGAAGAATTATTATTTAAGTATATTGAGGAGAATTAAGTATGGAATACAGAAGATTTGAAAACGTAATTATTGCCAGAATTGACCGTGGCGAAGAAATCTTAAGCAAGATCAAGGAAATAGCCTTAAAGGAGGACATCAAGCTGGCTAACATCAATGCCTTAGGTGCAACTGATCACTTTGTCATCGGTGTCTATAATGTTGATGAGCAGAAGTATTACTCAAATGAGTTCAAGGGAGCATATGAAATTGTTTCCTTAACAGGCTCAATCAATACAATGAACGGTGAGTTCTATTCTCACTTACACATGAGTGCCGGTGATGATAAGGGAAGCGTTGTTGGTGGACACCTTAACAGTGCAACAGTCAGCGCTACCTGTGAAATGTTCATTTATCTGATTGACGGTTGTGTTGACCGCTTCAAGGATGAAGTTACAGGATTAAATCTATTTAAGTTCTAATAGTAAGGTAAGGGCATCGGCAGATGCCTTTTCTTATGGAAGGAATCAGTTCAGTTGTATATAATAAGGCTATGAAATATGAAATGTTGAAGAAGTGCAGTGTATGTGATATATGTGGCGGCTGCCAGTATCAGGGAATGCCATATGAAGAGCAGCTTAAGCTGAAGGAAGAAAAGGTCAGAAAGCTGTTAGGCAAGTTCTGTAAAGTCAATGAGATAATTGGCTGTGATGATCCTTATTATTACCGTAATAAGGTCCAGATAAGCTTTGGTAAGGACTATAAGGGGCGTATCCTGGCTGGTAATTATGTAACAAGCACACACACCATTGTGCCGGTAAGCGACTGTCAGATAGCTGACAGGGAGGCCAATAAGATATTCAATACGATCAGAAAACTTCTGATCTCTTTCAGACTGTCTGTTTTTGATGAAAGCAGCATGCAGGGTTTAATGAGACATGTCTTAGTCAGATGCTCAGCAGATCATGAAGAGATAATGGTTGTTCTGGTAACCGGCAGCTTTAACTTTCCAAGAAAAAATGACTTTGTTAAGGAACTGTTGAAAAGACATCCAAACATTACAACAGTTGTACAGAACATAAATAACCGACACACCAGCATGGTATTGGGTGACAGAGACATTGTGCTCTATGGCAAGGGATACATCGTCGATGAATTATGCGGCTATTCCTTCAGACTATCACCGCAATCTTTCTATCAGGTAAACCATGCTCAGACTGAAAAAATGTATAAGTATGCCATTGACTGCTTAGGCTTAACAGGCAAGGAGACAGTGTTGGATGCTTATTGTGGCATTGGTACGATCGGCATAATAATGTCAGAAATGGCTAAGGAAGTAATCAGTGTTGAAATAAACAAGTCAGCCATCAGAGATGCCGTAAAGAATGCCAAAATGAATGAAATAAATAATGTTTCATTCTATTGTGATGATGCCGGTAAGTTCATGCAGAAGATAGCCAGTGAAAAAAGAAGGATTGATGTTGCCTTAATGGATCCGCCAAGAGCAGGAGCAGACGACAAGTTTTTAAAGTCCCTGGTCAGAATGGATCCGAGAAGAATCGTATACATTTCATGTAATCCGGTAACCCAAAAGGATAACTTAAAGTTCTTATGCAATAACGGCTATAAGGTTGATGTAATTCAGCCTGTAGATCTTTTCGCCTTTACTCAGCATGTTGAGTGCATTGCGCTATTGACTAAAACCAAATAGCATATAATAAAAAATGAAACAGAAAACAGCCTGATAATTCACAACTAATGGAGAAACTATGAAAATACAACTAAGACCGGATGATAATGTAAAAGTGCAGAAGTTGAGTGTTGGTGGGATACCGACACTCGTTTTGAAACCGGCAAAAATAAAGGAAATCCCGGTAGTGGTTCTGTGGATACATGGTGGCGGGTATATAACCGGCATGAAGGAAATGGTGTACATGAGCAGAGCCATGGATCTGGTAAAGAATTATGGAGTAACAGTGCTTTCGCCAGGTTATACTCTTGCCTGGGTTAAGCCATATCCGGCAGCTGTTAATGACTGTTATGCAGTCCTTGATTATGTGGCTAAGCATCGTGATGAGTTTAACGCTGAAAAAATCATGGTTGGTGGTGAAAGTGCAGGCGGCGGTCTGGCAATTGCGGTATGCATGATGGCAAGAGACCGCGGCATTCATGTTGACTATCAGATTCCTTTGTATCCAATGATCAGCAACCTCGATACGGCAACCTCAAAGGATAATCATGGCAAGATCTGGAATACACGCCGAAATCATTTTGGCTGGCGTCTGTATTTAAGAAAAGACGCAAAGAAAAATGTTTCACCATATGCGGCCCCAGCCCAACAGACCAACTATGCGGGATTACCGCCTTGTTACAGCTTTGTGGGTAATGGTGAGCCATTCTATCAGGAGACTTTGGATTATGTCACAGCGCTTAAAGAAGCCGGTATAGAAGCTCAAGTCGATGTATATCCATCTGATTATCATGCCTTTGACATGCTTAAGCCGGATGATGAAGTAAGTAAACAGGCAATTCGTAAGTTCAATGAACATTTTGAAAATGTTTTAAAATAATACACAAACAGATCTCTGTAGTACAGGAGTAAACATGAAAATAATCGAATATGGCAAACATAATGAAAACATCATAGTGTTGCTGCATGGTGGCGGTCTTTCATGGTGGAATTACCAGGCAGAAGCTGAACTGTTAACTGATAGCTATCATGTGGTATTGCCTGTTCTTGACGGTCACGCAGACAGTGACAATGATTTCGTAAGCATCGAAGAAAACGCAAGGCGCATCATTTCCTTCATTGATAAGGAATATGGTGGCTCAGTATTGCTTATCGGTGGGCTATCATTAGGTGGTCAGGTGTTAGTGGAAATGCTTAGACAAAGGGGAAACATATGCAGGTATGCCATCATTGAAAGTGCGTCAGTAATCCCTTCTAAATTGACAAGTGCACTGATCGGCCCGACATTTTCATCGAGCTATGGTTTAGTTCAGAAGAAATGGTTTGCGAAAATGCAATTCAGCTACTTGCGCATACGTAATGAGCTTTTTGATAAGTATTATGAAGACACTTCAAAAATAACGAAGGAAAACATGATCAGCTTTCTGAAGGCCAGTACGGAATATGAAATAAAACCTGGCTTACAGAATGTAAAAGCATCCGTAAGGATAATTGTTGGAAGTAAGGAACAGAGAAGCATGTTACACTCTGCAGAACTATTGCATGATACGATAGCTGGCAGCCGTCTAGAAATAAAGGATGGACTGTATCATGGGGAGTATTCAATTAATCATCCTGAGTTATATGTAAAAGAGCTTCTTGAAATGATGAACTAACAGAAAGCAGGTAAAGTGAAAAAATGAAACTATCAAAGATATTTGAAGAAAAGCCAGAAAGATGGGGTTTCAGAGGAGACCCGTATTTCTGGGATTACTTAAAAGAACAGGCTGAGAGCATGGAAATCATTTCCCCTGAAGAACTGGAAAAGTGGATAAAGGAGGAATACTTATCCTTATCAGGAAAACCTCTGACAGATGAATACATGGATTTTGCGGTAATAGAACAGTTTGCTCATGGCGGCATGAGTTCAGGCGGTGTTGATAACACCTGGTGGATGGAAGAAGGAATCCCATTATTGAAAAGCAGACTTGTCAAGTTATTACCACCAAAGAACATGCTGGAAACTGAAAGACTCATCTTACGTCCCTGGCAGGAAACAGATGCAGAAGAATGTTATAAATATGCCAAGGACCCACGAGTTGGCCCAATGACAGGCTGGCCTGTTCACGAAAGTGTAGAAAACAGCCGTCAGGTCATTCGTAATGCCCTGATGGTTCCGGAAACTTATGCGATCGTATTAAAGGAAACAGGACTGCCAATTGGCTCTATCAGTCTCAAGTTTCATTCCGATCTGGCTGAAAAAGATGACGAAGCTGAAATAGGCTACTGGCTGGGAGTTCCATATTGGGGACAGGGAATCATGCCGGAAGCCGCTAAGGAGCTGATACGTCATGGCTTTGAAGATCTGAAGCTTGCCCGTATCTGGGCCGGTTATTATGAAGGTAATGAAAAATCAAAGCGTGTTCAGGAAAAACTTGGATTTAAATATCAGTGGAAAAGCGAGAACTTACCGGTAGTACTGTTAAATGAAACAAGAACAGGGCACGTAAACTTGTTGACAAAAGAGGACTGGCTGGCAAAGAAATAAAAAAGAAACAACTTCCCGGGAGGTGTATTATGCGACTATACCATACAGGCTATTCGGAAATAAGATTTCCGGACATTCATTACGGCAGGAAGAACGCTGACTTTGGTCAGGGCTTTTATCTTTCTGATAATGAAGAGTTTTCCAAACGCTGGGCAAAGGAACGTAACGGTGAAAAAACATATCTTAACTGTTACAAACTGTCTGCCGAAGATTTGAAGATAAAAAGGCTGAAGAAAGATACTGAATGGTTTGACTATATTCTCCAAAACAGGGCCGGTAAACCAGACATTCTGGCTGAATATGACATCATCATCGGGCCGATAGCCAATGATACCATCTATAATACAATGGGAATCTTAACCAGCGGCTTGCTTGATAGAAAGACAATTCTGGACATATTAATGGTTGGCTCAACATATAAGCAGATCGTCATTAAGACAGAAAAAGCCGTATCTAATTTACATTTCATTTCTTCCAGTGTTCTTACTCATGAAGAAATAGAAACTTATAGGGATGTTGTTAAACAGGAGGAGACAGTCTTTCAGAAGGCCTTTGCCGAAATAGTAGAAAACAGTTTTAATTAGAAGAGTCAGCCATAAGACTGAAATATGACAATTAGTTATTTTAAAATCATGGCCAATGTGTAAGAATATTCTTCGAGGATCAAATATTGATCCTGATGATGTTAATGTTTGGCCATTTATTATGTCAATATGTTAATATCTTAGGGCAGAAGACTGGAGGGAAGTTCATGCGTGATATGACAAATGGAAAACCATTTTCCCATTTATGGCGCTATGCACTTCCTTTATTAATGGCTAACTGGTTACAGCTGGCCTATAATGCCATAGATTCAATCATTGCCGGTCGCTTCATCGGTCAGGATGCCTTAGCGGCTGAGGGCACAGCGGCACCGGTAATGAATCTTGTCATACTATCTATTTCAGGTTTATGTATTGGAGCAGGCATATTGATGAGCGAACACTTTGGCGCCAAAAACATGTCAGGATTAAGAAAGACAATCGCCGTTACTCTTAAGACTGGCATAATGATCGCAACATGCGTTGCCTTGGCAGGTTTCATCCTGTCTGACTTGATAGTTAAGGCAATGGAGGTACCGGAAGACATCAGCAGAATTACTGCCACATATTTACGAATTACCTTTTTAGGAGCACCGTTTACCTTTGCCTACAATGCCTTGGCAGCGGCCATGAAAAGTGTAGGGGACTCAAAGACACCTTTGCGCTTTCTGGCATTCTGTTCAATACTGAACGCTGTATTAGACCTGATACTATTGGGCATATTCCATCTGGGTATCTTTACCAGTGCAATGACTACGCTTGTTGCGGAAGCAGCCAGTGCCTTACTGGCGTTCCACTATCTAATTACCAAAACCAGGGAACTGGTTCCTCATGGTGAGGAGTGGAAATATGAACATCAGATTTTCAGTGATCTGGTTCGTTATGGGGCACCAACCGCCTTGCAACAGGCCATTCAGCCAATTGGTAAGGTGTTGATTCAGGGTCAGGTAAACATGCTGGGTGTTTCCTCAATGGCGGCTTTCCATGCCGTTACCAGGGCCGACGACTTCGCCTGCATTCCTGAACAGGGCATATCAAGTGCCATTTCAACTTACATTGCTCAGAACCGTGGTGCTAAGAAGAATGAAAGAATCAGAAAGGGCTTTGCCACAGGAATAGCAATGGAAGCTGCTTATGGATTAATCATTGCCTTGGTAACCTTTGCCTTAAGAAAACATATCGTGGCACTGTTTGTGACTGGGGAAGCGGCAGAAGATGTCATTAGCATAGGCAGTAACTACTTATCAGTAATGGCTTTCCTGTATCTGTTACCTGGAATGACCAATGGCTTCCAGGGTTTCTACAGGGGCATGGGACGAATGAAAATGACCATCCTGGGTACAACAGTTCAGATTTCATTCAGAACATTATTCACCATGATCTTAGCTCCTAAGATCGGCATACGCGGCATTGCCTGGGCCAGTGGCATAGGCTGGAACATCATGTTGTTAATAGAAGTTCCGATAGCGTTATGGTCACTCAGGCATCTGCCTTCTGAATCAACAAAATAACTGGCGGGGGAATATGATATAGTGTTATCATTGAAATAGATAATGAGGTAACCATCTTGTTAGAAACAAAAATATACATTGGTTTAAATGATTCGCAAACTTTAAAACAGGAACATGATACATCCAAGTATGTCAACATTCTGAAACATGTCTGTTACAGTTATCATGTACCGTTTTCCTTTGCCGTTCAGCAAGGTGGTTATCTGCATGAAAATGGTGATTATACCGAAGAGGTTAGTCTGATGCTGACACTGATTGACGTACCTAAGGAAACCATCAATGAAATAGCCGGAGACTTATGTGCATTCTTTCATCAGGAATCAGTACTCATTACTGAGAGTGAAGTAAAGGCCTACTTTATTAATGAAAAACTATAATATGGAACAGGAGCATGATATGGAAATCTTATTTGTAAACGCATGTGTCAGAGAAGAGTCAAGAACCAGAGAACTGGCTGAACTGGTATTAAGCAAGTTAGACGGCAACATTACCGAAGTAAACCTGGAGAAGGAAAATCTTCAGCCTTTAACCAGGGAAACTCTTGATTACCGTTCTAAACTACAGGCCAACAATGACTTTACAGATGAGATGATCAAATATGCATGGCAGTTTGCCAGGGCTGATGTAATTGTAGTAGCAGCCCCATATTGGGATCTGTCATTTCCAGCTAGCTTAAAGACATATATTGAACATATCAACGTTGTCGGTGTAACATTCGCCTATAAGGATGATGAACCATATGGCATGTGCAAGGGCAGGAAACTTATTTATGTTACTACAGCAGGTGGGGAAATCTATTCTGATGAATTAGGTTACGGCTATATTAAGATGCTGTGTGAAAAGTTCTATGGCATTAAGGAAACTGTCTATGTCAAGGCTGAAAAGCTTGACTTATGGGGTGCTGATGTAGAAGGCATCATGAACAAGTGTAAGGAAGAAATCAGAAAGCTGGAACTGTAAATGCTTTATTTAAAGGCTGCCAATTTTGAAGACAGCGACAAGGAATTCGAAGCCATTAAAAAAATCCCGTTCTATGAGAACGGCTACATAAACAAATACTGCTTCATGGATAAGCAGACTTTCAAGACCGCTGGTATCCAGAACATGCTGGACAGTGCCAGAGGTTTTAATTTGGCTGAAGGAGATGTGCCTGAATCATATTATTTTCTTTGGAAAGACAAGGTGATTGTCGGACTGTTTAAGATAAGGCACTATCTCAATGATGAATTAAGAGAAGGCAGCGGGCACATTGGTTTTGGAATACTGAAGGAATACCGTGGCAATCACTATGGCACGGAGGGATTAAGGCTTACGCTGGAAATGTGCAGGAAAATAGTAAAAGAAAACGAGGTTTTAATGGCCTGTTATCGAAATAACATGCCTTCTTTAAGAGTTATGTTAAATAATGGGGCAAAAATTGTGAGATTTGATGATGAAATATATTATACTATGGTGAAAATCAGGTAGGGTTATGAAAAAGCAGGAAAAAACTAACGTAATGAGGCTGCTTGATCAAAAGCAGATCAGTTATAAAGAGCACACTTACGAAACAGATTCAGCATTAAGCGGTAAGGAAGTTGCAGAATTGCTCCATCAGGATCCAGACATGGTTTTTAAGACATTGGTTACAGTAGGGGCCTCAGGAGAACACTATGTATTTGTGGTTCCGGTAACCAGAGAACTGAATCTGAAAAAGGCTGCCAAGGCTGTTGGCGAGAAGAACATTGAGATGATCAAGTCAAAGGAACTGTTACCCTTGACCGGATACATTCACGGTGGCTGCTCACCGATAGGAATGAAGAAGTTTTTCAGAACAACTGTTGATGAGACTGCCATGTTGTTTGAAACCATAATGTTCAGCGGCGGCAAGATCGGTTATCAGGTTGAAATGAATCCGGCAGACTTAAGTAAGATCATCGATTTTGAGTATGGAGATATTTGTGATTAGGAAGGCGTGTTTTTTAGTATGAGTAAGTTTCGTTTGGTTTTATGTGACAATGACGGTACGCTTCTCAATGATGACCGTGAATTAACGGAGAGAAGCAGAGAGGCTTTATTAAAGCTGCATGAAAAAGGTTATATGGTTGGTCTGGCAAGCGGCAGAACCGTTTCTGACCTGATGGAAATGCCTGAAAAGTGGAATTTTGATTTCAAGTTTGATGTGCTTATTGGCGTTAACGGTGCTGAGTTCTATGATGGAATTACTGACACGGTTCATAAGTATAATTATTTAAAACCTGAAATGACAAAGAGAATCATTGAGGCGGTTTCACCGTTTGGTTACACAATGCAGTTCATGCGTGATGAGCATTATTATTTTAATAAGATGAATGACTTCATCAGAGCATCAATGTCGCGTAACGCTACTCATAAGATCAGAATGGTAGATGACATTTCAGATTTCTGGAAGGATGACATTCCAAAGATGTTAATAAGATTACCGGAAGCTGAAATGCCGGCATTTGAAAAGTATTTTGAAGAACATCCAATCAAAGGCATAATCGGTTTTAAGACTCAGCCATTTGTTTATGAATTCATGGCTGAAGGAACTGACAAGGCGGTTGCCATGAAGAAGTTCTGTGATTTGCATGACATTTCACTTGATGAGGTAATCAGTTTCGGTGATACAACAAATGACAATGGCATGCTTAAACACAGTTATGGCGTATGTTTGTTAAATGGTTCTGATGATACCAAGGCTGTCAGTAAGCAGATCACGGAATATGACAACAACCATGACGGATTTGCAAGATATGTAGAAAAATACCTGTTATAATAGAAATAGATTAAATTAATAAAATAATAGGAGAATCCATGAAACACGTATTTATTGTCAACCCTGCAGCGGGAAAACAGAATTCACTTGCGATTATTAAGGAAACAGTCAGTAAGCTTGGTGAGATCGACAGCTGTATATATGAAACCAAAAGTCCAGGTGATGCAACTGAATACATCAGAAAGCTGTGCCGTGAAAATGAAAGTGAACAGTATACTTTCTATGCCTGTGGTGGGGATGGAACGATAAATGAAGTAGCCAATGGCGTGTTTGGATATGAAAATGCCAGAATGACGGCCTATCCGGTTGGTAGTGGCAATGACTATGTCAAGTATTTTGGCGGCAAGGAGAAGTTCCTTGATCTTGAAAAACTAATAAATGGGGAAGAAATCCTTGTTGATGTTCTCAAGGTAAAGGATCATTATGCCCTCAATGCCGTACACTTTGGCTTTGATACGGTAGTGCTGCGCACCATGATCCAGGTCAAAAGAAAACCGATCATCGGCGGTAACAACGCCTACTATACCGGGGTAATCAAGGGCTTATTCTCAGGACTTAATAACAAGTGTCTGATAAAGGTTGATGGCGAAGCGATAAATGACGGTAACTTCATGATGTGTACCGTCTGTAACGGTACCCATGTCGGCGGTTCATTCAAGAGTGCTCCAAGATCAGTGGTTAACGATGGCTTTGCCGAAGTCTGCTGTTTCAAGGTCATTCCTAAGTATAAGATACCTTTCCTGATTGGAAAGTACATGAAGGGAACTCATCTTGAAGATCCTGAATGTCTAAAGTATCTTGTCTACAAGAGAGCAAAAACAGTGGAACTTATTGCTCCTGAGCCAATGGATATCAGTGTTGATGGCGAGCTTATGACAGACAGTCACTTCATTGTTGAGAACCTGGAAAAAGCCATCAGATTTGTGGCTCCAAAAGAGTAGAAAAGCCTTTTAACAAAGGTGTTTATCAACTATTGAAAATATTTTCAAAAAGAGGTCAAAAAATGTTGACACCTCTTTTTTTCTAGGTTAATATAATAGGGCTGAATGAGTGGCTCCTTAGGGAGCTATATTAAATTAGCCAAAAAGACGCACCCGGAAATGTGTGCGTAGGAAGGAGAAAAGAAATGCCAACTATTAACCAATTAGTTCGTAAGGGACGTGACAGCAAACAGTGGAAGAGCAATTCACCTGCTTTAAACCGTGGTTACAATTCTTTGAAGCGTCGTCCTACATCACAGAGCGCTCCTCAGAAACGTGGAGTTTGTACTCGTGTAGGCACCATGACACCAAAGAAGCCTAACTCAGCATTACGTAAGTATGCCCGTGTACGTTTAAGCAATGGTATGGAAGTTACAGCTTATATCCCTGGTGAAGGACACAACCTGCAG
>JAFRLB010000032.1 GCA_017431405.1 Erysipelotrichaceae bacterium
GATTTATATTCTAGTATTATCCTCATTTAATACATTTTCTTTATGTTTCCAGCAATGGCTTGTTGGCATTCATCCCATCGACTGAAGATCAATGGGTTTTCTGCCAGAATTTATATAAATTTTAATTAACACGGAGTTATTAAACCATCAGAAGATAGGCTTCCATGGACACGCTGCAGGACCTACCATTGGCTTGTGGGACAAGCAGGGTGGCGTAGAAGGAAGCGGTGATTATCGACTATACGATAATACAGCTTACTCACTGGAATTAAATGCCAGGGTATATGTTGAGTCAATGGGTGGGGAAATCCCAATCGCCATGGAAACAGACATTTTGTACAAAGGTGGGAAGGTATATTATCTGGCTGGCAGACAAACTGAATTCCACGTCGTAAAATAATCATATAATGTCGTTAACATGACACAAATAGAACCAATATGCGTCAATTGACGGCATTTTATTTTGTTATGGATTTGATGCTGTTATTATTTTTTTATGAGAAATGTGAGATAACATAATGAATCAGGTCGTTGAATTAGGATTTACGTTCTTTAGAATAATTGTTCTGGCATTTGTTCTGTCAGTAATGGTTTTTTCTGATAAACTCAGTAAGTCACCTATCATCGTGTACTTTACTTTTGGTGTGGCTACCTTGTTAGGAAACACTTTCTACAAATTTGTACACATGTTACTGATTACTGAGTCACCATTCTTTTCTGCGGCTGAAATCAGCAGTATCGGAGGAATATTACTGTTTGGTGCATCGGCACATGTTGCGTTCAGAGACCGGGAAATAAGTAAGAAGAAAACCATCATCATATGTTGCATTGCTTATTTTCTTTTCAGTTGCGCCATATGGACTCTTGATAACAGAACCATTATCAAGAACATCTTCAGTGCCATCGCTCTGGATTTTCTGGCCTGTGAGAGTCTGTTTGCCTTAAAGTGTTCTAAGGCTTTTAATAAAAAGGAATTCTCTCTTTTAGGTGTAGCTGCCATTGGTGTGGCAGTCGTAAAACTGCTAGAAATCATAATGGGTAAAATGCCGGTAGTTGAAATAATCATAGGTGCTCTTTCCTGCATCATGACTTTATATTTTCTGTTCAGACTGTTTAAAGACAGAAAAGGGAAATTCAGCATTCTGTTTTCTCTGGCTAATGTTGGGGGATGCTGGTGCATGATTACCAGATATTTCTGCTCGGGAACAATAAGAATGATTATTGATACCTTTGGAATCATCATGATATTCATCATGTCAGTTATACAATATCGGGGGAAGGAAAATGATTTATTCTGAGAATATTTTCATCTGTATTGTAGTGCC
The DNA here is from genome assembly GCA_017431405.1 of Erysipelotrichaceae bacterium. Taxonomy (GTDB): domain Bacteria; phylum Bacillota_I; class Bacilli_A; order Erysipelotrichales; family Erysipelotrichaceae; genus RUG521. Next base: position 1,326 of record JAFRLB010000032.1, read on the forward strand.
GCTGTTTCTGGCCATATACTTCATTTCTGATAATGCCAAAAGCTTTGTCGGCTCTTTCATAGTGGGGATGATAATCTGCCTTGTATCTGCCTATATCAGCGGTTATGTTGAGTATGTGCTGGCTTTTGATCATGAGTGGATGGCAATATACATAACGCCTATCATTGAGGAAATCATGAAGGCGATCCCGTTACTAATGTTCATGTTTATCTTTGAACCCGATAACAAGACCATGATCTTAATAGCTGTTGGATTAGGTGCTGGATTTGCGACATTTGAAAACTGCTGCTATCTTCTGGAAAACGGTGCAGACAGTTTCTGGTATGTCATTATCAGAGGAGTATGTGTCGGGGTCATGCACATCGTATCAATGCTGCTGTTATGTTACGGCATGATTCTGTCCAAGAAGTTCAATGCGGTATCAGTTCCGGCATTTGCCGGTGCCTTGTCATTCTCAATGATTTACCACAGTTTATATAACCTTCTGGTATCAATACCAGGTGCATCATCAATCATTGGGTACTGTGTTCCACTGGCTACAGCCATACTGCTGTACATTCCATATCATACCTTGAGAAAAGAACTGACATAAAAAAGAACAGATTATCAATTATCAGATAGTCTGTTCTATTATTCTGGTCTGAATGAACTCAGGAGTTACCAAACCGGAAGATATGGCCTGAAACTTCTGGGTAAGATCTTCTGAACAAAGGAAATGAATGGTGATCTCATTATCAAAATCCGTATCAGTTATCATGGCATTCTTTCTTAACATCTGATCGATCTTATTGTATAAGTCATAACTGACAGTAACCTTGTATTCCATCATTTCAACCGGCTGAGTAAAGGTTGCTTTTTTTATAGTTTCATTTACAGACTGCTGGTAAGCTCTTAAAAGCCCGCCAGTTCCCAATAAGGTACCGCCAAAATATCTGACCACAACAGCCAGGACATTATCAAGGTTTTCGTGTCTGAGACATTCCAGCATTGGTAAGCCGGCCGTGCCGCTTGGTTCTCCATCGTCATTACTGCGCTGAATGTTGCCGCAGATCAAGGCTGTGCAATGGTGGGAGGCATTAGGATGCTGCTTTCTTACCATGGCTAAATAATCCCTGGCTTCCTGTTCATTTCTGACCGGAAATAACATGCCGATGAACCGGGATTTCTTGATTTCTATTTCTGATTCTGCGTATTTTTTCAGGTGTAACATATCTAAAGTATACACTAAAATATTCACACAAGTGTGCTATAATTTAAAATAGCATATATTGGGAGGTTAAGCCATGAGCGAAAAACCAAGAAGAGTTCTGACCCCTGAAGAAAGAGCACGTCGTATTGCCTATCGTAAACAGCGCAGGATCATATTCCCGATTTCCCGAATAACATTCCTGCTTACAGTTATATCATCAATCGTATTTTTCATTGTCTTAAAGAGGTTTGGAATCCTGCCTGGCAAGTGGCTGACAGGCTTTGGAATTGTCCTTTTACTGTTCAACATCTATGTCGCAATGGTTGCCCTGATTCATAAAATGAGCAACAAGCGTAAATTAAGACAGTCGATCATCAGTGCCATTGTCAGCGTACTTTTGATCATCGGTTCATTTGCCTTACCGTCTTATAAGGGTAAGATCGCCAGAATATTCAATCCTGTTCCAAAGGAAGGGGAATTGAACATTAACGTTTATACCCTGAAGAATTCAGGCTATGATTCAGTTGATGATCTGGCCGGCAGAAAGGTCGGCTTGCAGAAGAGACTTGATGTTGAGGCCCAGGAATATGCCATCACCCAGGTTAACAGAACCATTTCCTCAAACCCGATCGTTGAGTTTGATTATGATAACATCTATGACGCTGCTGAAGCATTGTATAACGGTAACGTAGCTGCCATTCTGATGAATGAGACATACGCCAACATTCTGAAGGATAATGATGACTATAAGACCTTCCTGGAAGATACTCAGCTGATCTATCAGTGTGCCCACAAGGTTGAATTGAACTTTGATGCTGCCAAGGTCGGCAACATTACCCAGGAACCGTTTGTCATCGGCATTGTCGGTAATGATGAATGGACATATACGAATCTGAATGCCACCAGCGGTTACAGAACAGACGTCAACATGGTTGTTGTGGTTAATCCGATTACTAAACAGGCCCTGGTTATTTCCATTCCAAGAGACTCTTATGTGGCTCTGGAAGGCTACTATAACCACATGGATAAGCTGACTCATGCTTCTACCACATATGTAGATGCAACAAGCGGTCTGGAAGCCTGGATGAGTACTGTTGAAAGTCTTTTGGGCTGTGACATGAACTACTTTGTAAAGGTTAACTTTGCATCCATGGTCGACATTGTTGATGCATTGGGTGGGGTTGACTTATATAATCCTTATGAGTTTACAGCTTACTACGAAGACTGTGATTCATCGATCGGTTACTGGGAAATGATCAACAAGACATTCCCTGAAGGTGAGATTCATCTTGACGGCCGTGAAGCATTGGCTTATTGCCGTGAAAGATACAGTTTGCCTAACGGCGACTTTGGCAGAAATGAACATCAGACAATAGTCCTGAAGTCTCTGGTTAATAAGGTTACCGATCCTTCAATCATTTCCAAGATCGACCCATTATTAAAAGCTCTGGAAGGCAAGTTCATGACCAACATGAACATTAATGAAATGTTTGCCTTAGCCCAGATGCAGCTTGATGATCTGGCTGTATGGGACATTCAGTCATATTCACTTTCAGGTGATGTAGATTACCTGTATTGCTGGGTACCTGATGAATACCTTTCTGTCGTAGATCTGTATGACAGTTCAGTTGGCAATGCCGTATCCTATGTAAGGCAGATGCTGAATGGAGAGAAAATATTCATAGAATAATGTAATGATCCCACTGAAAAGTGGGATTTATTATGGTTATTTGTTCTAAAAGAAATGAATGTTTGTTGTATAATGTTTGTGGTTAATATGAATGGAGAAAAACGATATGACTCAACACTATGATACTGTTATTATCGGCTGCGGTGAAGCAGGATTATATGCAGCTTATGAACTGATTCAGAAAGCTCCTGACAATAAGATACTCATCTTGGAAAAGGGTAAGGACATCAAGAGCAGAAGCTGTCCAATTGTTCAGGGCAAGGTAAAGGAATGCATTAACTGTCCGACTTGCGGCATTATGAATGGCTTTGGCGGTGCCGGTGCCTTCTCTGACGGTAAGTTTAATTTCACAACTGCCTTTGGCGGCTGGCTGACAGACTTCATTGATCAGGAAGAAGTCATGGATCTGATTGAGCATGTCGATTCAATAAATGTTAAATTTGGGGCTACGGAAGAAAGATACTCAACCAACAGTGATGAAGCCAGGAAACTTGCTAAGTTAGCCATTCAGAATGACCTTCATCTGTTGAACGCTTCCTGTAAGCACTTGGGAACAGAAAACAATCTTAGAATTCTTTCTAACATTTATGACTACCTGAAGGAACATTGTGAATTAAGATTCCTTACACAGGTAGATACCATTACCAATAAGAATGGTCTCTCTGTAATCCTGAATAATGGTGAAGAGATCACCTGCGATTATCTTGTGGCAGCTCCTGGCAGAAGCGGTGCTGAATGGTTCAGTGAACAGTGCCGTAACATGAAGCTTAACATTACCAATAACCAGGTAGACATCGGTGTAAGAGTTGAATTACCTGCCATCATTTTCCAACACATTACTGATGTAGTATATGAATCTAAGCTGATCTACCGTACAAAGCAGTATGGTGACAGTGTCAGAACCTTCTGCATGAACCCATATGGTCATGTTGTAACGGAAAACGTTGACGGCATTCAGACTGTTAACGGTCACAGCTATTCAGATGCTTCATTAAGAAGTGAAAATACAAACTTTGCCTTACTGGTATCTAACAGATTCACCGAACCTTTCAATGAACCATACCGTTATGGTAAGCATATTGCCTCACTGTCTAACATGTTAGGCGGTGGCGTAATCGTTCAGAGATATGGTGACTTAAAGAGAGGCAGAAGAACTACCGAACACAGAATTGCAGCTTCTACTACCAGACCAACCTTAAAGGCCGCTACTCCTGGTGATTTATCATTAGCCTTACCAAAGAGACAGCTTGATGACATCATTGAAATGATCGAGGCTCTCGATAAGATCGCTCCAGGTACAGCTAATTACGATACCCTGTTATATGGCGCAGAAGTCAAGTTCTATTCAAGCAGAATCGAACTGGACCGTAATCTTGAAACCAAGATCCCTGGCTTCTTTGCGATCGGTGACGGTGCCGGCGTTACCAGAGGATTAGCTCAGGCAGGCGCTTCAGGTGTTAAGGTTGCCAGAGTAATTGCGGAAAGGTTCAATAACAGATAACATGCTGTATATAAATCAGAATGACTATCCGGATATAAAGTATCCTACCAATGCTTCAGATAAGACATCCAGGTCATACCTTGAAGGAACGATTGAAAGCTCCGGATGCGGGTTATGTTCACTATGCATGATCGTTGATCAGCTGACATTAAAGAAGCTGGAACTGATCGAATGCCGTGACTTATCCCTTAAACATGGGGCTAATCTTAAGGTAGGGACCAACATGAAGGTTTTAGGGCCTGTTGTAGCGCAGATGTTTGATCTTTCATATAAACAGTCAACCTCTGAAGATGAGCTTGCTGAGTGCTTGAGAAACGGCGGTGCAGCCATCATAAATGTCGGCGGGGACCATGATGATCATGTTGGAACATTCTCAGATGTCGGTCACTACATTACTGCCATAGGCTTTGATGGGGAAAAGGTAAGAATACTTGATCCGGCATACCGTAAGGGTAAATATGACATAGAAGGCCGCAGGGGTAAGGTGATTGATAAGGAGGGCATCCTGTTTACGACACTGGACGTCCTGCATGAAGATACCAATAACCGTACACCAAGGTACTATCTGTTTAATAATGAGGTTTAGCATATGAATGTACAAGAGTATTTAGATCAGTTAAGGGAACTCGTTAACATCGACTGCGGTTCCTATAATCCTGAGGGCATAAACAAAGTCGCTGACAAGCTGACAAAATGGTATGAAGAGATTGGCTGGCATGTCATCAGACATGATCTTGGTAAGGAAACAGGACCTTGTCTGGAAATTACCAACAAGCCAGGTGCAGATCACTATGACTACATGTTCATTGGTCACATGGATACCGTATTCCCGGATGGAACCGTAGCGGAAAGACCTTTCAAGCAGGACGGTAACATCGTTACCGGTCCGGGCAGTGAAGACATGAAGAACGGTGATCTGGCAATGTTGCATGTTGCCAAGAATCTGAGCAAGGAAGCCTTGGAAAAGCTCAGCATCTGCATGTGCTATAACCCTGATGAGGAAATCAGCAGTATTTATTCCAAGGAAATCACTGAGGAGATCGGGGCAAAGAGCAGGATAATGTTTGTCATGGAATCAGCCCAGCTGCAGGGAACTTCTCATTGCATCGGAAGAAAAGGCAGACTGGTATATCACATTAAGGTTAAAGGTAAAGCAGGTCATGCCGGCTATATTTACAAGATCGATGCCGCAAGCGCCATTAATGCCCTGGGTCATTACATTGTTGAAATATCAGAACTTGGCAGTAAGGAAAAGGAAACAACCGTTAACATCGGTTTGATAAATGGCGGTACAGCTTTGAACGTTGTAGCTGCTGAAGCAGAATTAAAGGTAGAAATGCGTTTCTGGAGTGAAGAGGAACAGCATCGAATTGAAGAAGCAATCAACAGACTGGTAAATACAACCTTTGTTGAAGGAACAGAAGCTGAAATAACTTTCAAGGAATTCTCTCCTTCATGGAGTCAGAGTGAAGAAGGAATGAAGTTTGTTGAAGAGGTCGCTAAAATCGCCGAAAGAAACAACATTCCTTTCAAGACTCATGTCAGAGGCGGCTTATCAGACGCAAATCACTTATCAAAGGTCTGCTCAATCATTCTTGACGGCATGGGCCCATTCGGTGAATTTGCCCACAGCGTCAAGGAATATACGACAGTTGACTCAGCTGAGCCTTGCGTCAGATTATTAGTACACATACTTGAAGAAGCAGGAGCGTAATGCTCCTTTTTCTTTTTCGTGGTATAATGTTGCTACATGTGGGGTGAAGCATAATGTTTAAGAAAGTAAAAGATGTTATTTCATATATTAAGGAAAATGACGTTGAATTTGTTGACTTCAAGATGACGGACTTAAAGGGCAGATGGAAACATCTCTCAATACCGGCCAAGAGGTTTAATGAGTCAATAATGACCGATGGCATTGGTTTTGATGGGTCAAACTATGGCTACGCCAATGTTGAAAACAGTGACATGGTATTCATACCGGACATCACTACGGCTGTCATTGATCCTTTTGTTAAGGAAAAGACCTTAACGATGATTGGTGATGTAATGGTCATTAAGAAGCCGGAGAATGTTCCGTTTGATCAGTATCCACGTAATGTGGCCAAGGCTGCCATTGAATATCTGCAGTCTACGGGCATTGCCGATGAAATGATCATTGGCCCGGAATATGAATTCCATGTATTTGACAGCGTAAGACGAAAGATCAGCGCTGATGAAGTTTCCTATAAGTTAAACAGCCTGGAGTCATATTGGAGCAATGACCTTGAAAACAATAACGGTTTCCATAATCAGTTTTCTAATGGTTATCACGCCGATACACCAAATGATGTAAATTATGGCCTGCGTAATGAAATATGCAAGAACATGGAAAAGTTTGGCATTGACGTAAAATATCACCATCATGAAGTTGGCGGTTCAGGTCAGCTGGAAATTGAAACGGAACTGGGTGAAATGAGAAAACTGGCTGATGATACCCTGGCTGCCAAATATGTCATCAGAAACACAGCCGCAATGAATGGCAAGAGTGCCACATTAATGCCTAAGCCAATATATGGTGAAGCCGGCAATGGCATGCACATTCACATGTTACTTAAGAAGAAGGGTAAGAACGTCTTCTATGAAGAAGGGACATATGGTGATTTAAGTCAGACAGCCATGTACTTCATTGGCGGTATCTTAAAGCACATCAAGGCAATCTGTGCCTTCAGTAATCCTTCTACCAATTCATATAAGAGATTACTGCCTGGCTTTGAAGCACCGGTAGTAGTTGGTTACGCAATGGCTAACCGCAGTGCCGTAATCAGAATCCCAAGCTATGTGAAAACAGAAGATAAGAAGAGATTTGAATTAAGAAATCCTGATGCAACATGTAATCCATATTTTACCTGCAGTGCCATTTTAATGGCCGGTTTGGATGGAGTAATCAATAAAATTGATCCTGAGGATCATAACTGGGGACCGTTTGACTTCAACCTGTTTGAATTAAGTGAAGAAGAAAAGAGTAAGCTTGATGCCTTACCAACAACCGTTGAAGAGGCACTAAGAGAACTGGAAAAGGATCATGACTTCCTGTTACAGGGTAATGTATTCTCAGAAAGTCTGATTAACACCTGGATCAAGGCCGTAAGAAAGGATGCTGAGAAGGTTAATAAGATCCCGCATCCTGCTGAAATTGATCTGTATTACGATTTGTAAAAGACATTTAATGATTTAGAAAGCTTATCTAGGGCATTTACGTCAGTAATGTAGTAGGTAAGCTTTTCTTTTTGTAAGAAACCCTGATCAACAAAGCTCTTCATTACCTTTTCAAGGTGGCGGTAGGAAATGCCCAGGCTTTCGGCAATGACAGTTTTCTTAACCTTGAAGACCTTGCCGTCACTGTTGTCTAAGATGAATTTGGCCAGGCGGTATTCAAACGGGAAGGATATGTGATGAGCTAAGCTTAAGGCGTTCTTTCTTTCCTTATCGACCAGGGCTGAACAGAGCTGATAGAGAAATTCAGTATCATGTAACAGGATGTTACGGCATGGATCGATTGGAAAGGCAGCCACAGTACAGTTCTTTAAGGCATCAACTGAGAATGGATAGTCGTTCTTTATTAGTTCTATTTCCCCTATCAGGCAAGGTGCATTGAGTGTGTTAATGATTACGGCCTTGCCATTTTCCATGTAGGCTGTGACCTGACATTTCCCCTTGTAGAGAAAGTAAAGGTATTGGGAAGGTTCCTGCTGGTAGATGATTGTTTCTCCCTGTCTTATTTCCGCAGGAAAAGCGTATTTATCGGCTTCATTGGAGAAGAAGCGCTTATACTCGCTGTTTTGTCTTATCTGAGCTAAAAGTCTTGGATTATCAATTATTTTCATATCAATACGTCAAATGTCATATTTTTCTATAATTCTAGCATATTATAATCTGTTTGAAAATAAGGAGAAAAATGACATGGAAAAGATTAAGATGATTCTCGATTGTGATACTGGACATGATGATGCCATAGCCTTAATGGTCGCTTCTAAGCATCCCCAGATTGACTTATTGGGTGTAACCGTAGTAGCCGGTAATCAGGTATTGGAAAAGACCCTGCCTAATACCTTAAGCGTTTGTCAGCACCTGAACATTAATGTACCTGTTTATGGCGGCATGAGTAAGCCAATGGTCAGAGATCAGATCGTTGCCGGTGACATTCACGGAAAAAGCGGCTTAGACGGTCCTGTATTTGAACCGTTAGTAAGAAAGTCTGAAGAAAAGCACGCCGTTAATTTCATCATTGATACACTGATGAATTCTGAAGGTGACATTTCATTAGTACCTGTTGGCCCGCTTACAAACATTGCCATGGCTTTGCGTTTTGAGCCGCGTATTGCCTCTAAAATCAAGCAGATCGTCTTAATGGGTGGGGCAATTGGTTTAGGCAACGCTACACCTGCAGCTGAGTTCAACATTCTGGCTGACCCGGAAGCTGCCCATGTTGTTTTAACATCAGGAGTACCAATTGTCATGATGCCTCTGGATCTAACCAATACTGCCTTAGCAGACATGACAATAATTGAAAGAATGGAAGCCATTGGCAATAAGGCCGGGAAACTGTTTGGCGACATCATGCGCTTTACCTTAAAGAGCCAGGCCTTAAATGGCTTGTCAGCCGGCCCGGTTCATGATGTAACTGCCGTAACATATCTGTTCGCTTCTGACATTTATAACTGTAAGGATGTTTATGCAGAAATAGAACTGTCTAAGGGAAGCAGCTATGGCCGTACAATATTTGACATGAACAACCGTTACCATAAGGAAATAAATGTCAGAGTCGGCTTAAGTCTCGACTTAAACAAGTTCTGGGATATTGTTGAGGAAACCTTAAGAAGACATGAATAACAGTTTAAACAACTGTTATTTTTTTTACATTAATTGTAAAATAGAGATAATTAATGCGAGGTGTATATAATGAATTTACTTAGTTTAGGTATTCTGGCATATGCCGGATCACAGATTTATAAAAACATTAAGAAGAAAGCTTTTACTCTTTCTGTTCTTGTTCCAACCAACTGGGTAGAAGTTGATGAGGGCATGTTCAGAAGTTCAAGATCTGACAAGGCTTTTGTCATTCTGCATAAGACTCCTGAAGAAGTACTGGCTGAAAGTGAACACTATCAGGCTATGAATTCAAATCTGCCTGGTAAGATGGTTCAGAAAGATGATACAACTTACATTTACTTCTACATTGATCAGAAGAATGATCAGGGTTACGTTGTTGGCTTCAGCAACATGAATATTTTCGAAATTAACATGTTGTGTTCAACGATCAAACCGGAGTAAACGTGAAACGTAATAAGCTAATAGCCTACTACGCCATGGGCATTGCCCTGTATGTAGTTCTGTCAATGACAATTAAGATTCCGCTCATTAACCACATAAAGACCGACTTTGGCTATGTGGCTTTTGGTGCATTCCTTAATCTGTTTGGCATGAGCGCTACGATCGTTGGGGTAATAGGCTGTGTTTTAAGCAATGTGCTTTCCGGAGGCTCATTTCCAATTGGCTGGATAATCGGTCAGATCTTCATCGGCATTGTCTGCGGGTATTACTATAAGAATACTGATAAGATGTGGCTGAAGATAATCGTTACCATTGTTTCCGTATTCATTGGCATTGCGGTCATTAAGACAATGGTTGAAGTCATATTCTTTAACCTGCCTCTGGAAGCGAAAATCATCAGAAGCGTAATAGCCTTCATAGCCGATGCCATTCCAATGGTAATAGGCTTATTAATAAGCACGAAGATATATTTAAAGGAAGACTAGCATGAAGACAAAGATCATACTTGATGTAGATACGGGAATAGATGATGCCTTAGCCATTACCTTTGCCTTGGGCAGAAAAGATGCTGAATTAATAGGGGTAACGACCTGTTTTGGTAATGTCACTTTTGAAACCGCAAGCAGAAACAGTCTTAATCTGTTGGATCTTTTAGGCAGAAGTGATGTACCTGTATATGCCGGGGCGAAGGGTCCGGGCGATGAAAGTGAATGGCAGGTACGTGAACATCTGTACAGGATCCATGGCAATAACGGCATTGGTAATGTAGAATTACCTGTTTCAAAAAGAAAAGTTGAAGAAAAGAAAGCCTGGCAGTTCATGGCTGAGGCCTGCCGCAAGTACAGGGATGAGCTTATCTTAATATGCGTTGGTCCATTAACAAACTTAGCCAAGGCAATTGAACTTGACAGGGAAGCTGTAGGCTTATGTAAGAAGATCGTCATCATGGGTGGTGCCTTAACAGTTAAGGGCAATGTAACACCATATGCCGAAGCAAACATCTATAACGATGTTAAGGCTGCTCAGAAGGTAATCGACAGTGGTCTTGATCTTTATTTTGTTGGACTGGATGTCACCTTACAGACGATCATTACCGGTAATGACATCATGCGCTGGAAACAGCTTGATAATGAAAAGGCTGGTAAGCTATATGAAGCTGCTTCATATTACTATTCAAATGAATTTGAGGTTGTCGGTGGAGCCATGCATGACCCACTGGCAGTTGAGGCTGCCTTGGATCCGGAAATCATAACTGAGTGGTTCCCTGTTAATCTGATGGTTGAACAGGAAGGTGTCACCAAGGGAAGAATGATCGGTGACAAGGATCTGTTAAACGAACCAAGAAAGAGGATTCACTATGGCTTAAAGGTCAACGGTGAGCGTTTTGTTAAGGATTTTGAAGAGACAGTATTAAATGTGATAAGTTAATGCCTTTAGCGAGGCATTTTCTTTTACTTGTTAAGAAAGAGAAGTTGTTGTATCATTTCACAAAGGAGTTAATAATGAAATACTTTGGCAGATTTTTTCTGGATAATGAAAAAGACATGATCGTAGAGCTTTATCTGAAAAATGATGAGATGTTCTACGTTTTAAGAACGCCTAACCATAAGACCGGCAATCTTATTACTAACCTGGCCAAACTTTGTGATCTTGAACTTAGTTTTGATAATAACGGCTTAAAGATAATAGAGGGCAAGGTACCTTGTTACATCGACGCTGAAAACAGAAAGATATACATCTTCAGATTAGGCAATACAAAGGTTGCCAATATCTTTCCAAGCGGCAGGATAGAAATGAAGGCTTCAATACCGGCCATTTCCAAGACCTTAATGAGCCAGACAAAGGATTATAAACTGGACATTGCCCGAACAATAATAAAGACCTACATTCTCAATGATGTTAAATTCAGAAGCGATCTGCATACCCACATGAACGCTAACCTTTCAGGTGACATATTAATCGCATTAGCCATAAAGCATCAGCTAAGATACCCACTATACTACGTTAAGAAACTGAACCTGACTTTAAGTAAGAAGCAGGAAGAAAGGATTTTAAAACAAAGAGAAAAGGTAGCTGAAAGATACAGGGATTCCGAATTGACCGGCAAGTATCTTACAAGAAAGATAGATGATAATACCTTCATTAACTTCGCTGATCTCATTCTGAATAATCTGAGTAATTCAGCCGCCAACATCAATAAGGTCAGAGCTTCCCTGACCATTTTGAAAGACGGGCAGGCGGTATTTACCAATCTGGAAAAAGTATATCTGTACCGCTATGTGTTTACTAAGGGAATAGCCTCAGAAAGAAAGGTCAAGGTAAATGACTACCATAAAATATCTGATGAGGACATTGTCAGATATCTTGATCAGATGAGCATTGATGAAAAGGGAACTTATAAGAATAACGACCTGTTTAAGGATAAGCTTTTATGGATCGCCAGAAGCTATCAGAACCAGGGCATTAACTATGTGGAAATATCCGATACTACTTTGGTAAAGGAAAAGGAAGCAGTAAGAATGCTTAAGAAAGTTCATGAAGTAATGGATAAGATCACTTCAGAGACCGGTGTAGTCATAAGGTTCCTGGCTTCCTTCAGAAGAATACCGTTAACCTTAGTCAGGGATCAGGTTACTTCTGTCAACTACCTGCAGAACAACTTAAGGGTATTAAGGTCAATAGCCAAAGATCCATATGTGGCCGGCAGTGACATTGTCGGGGAAGAAATAAATGACATTAACGAATTACAGCCGTTAATAAGTGAGCTTGTTAAGATAGCTGATGATAATGACGGCTTCGTCATCAGGATTCATGCAGGGGAAAATGACGGGCTTACCGATAACGTGGAAAACAGTATTCGCTGTGTTGAAAAAGCGCTTGTAAAGGGCCAGAAGATGCCACAGATAAGGATAGGACATGGTTTATACACCGCCAACTTAAACAGTACCAAAGGCCGCAAGTTAATGAAATATATCCGCGATAATAAGGTCGTTCTGGAATTCCAGATCACTTCCAATGTAAGGCTTAATAACCTCAACAGCATTCAAGAGCATCCTCTGAGAAAGTATCTGAAAGCTGGCATCAGGTGTGTTCAGGGTACTGACGGCGCTGCCATCTATGGTACCAATTGCATAGATGAACAGCTGTCTTTGGAAAAGCTTCTGAACCTGAGCCATGATGAACTGTTAAAGATGAAGGAGACCGAAACAGAGATCATTAAACACAGCCTTAAGGTATTTGAAAGAAAGAAGAATGACTTCAACAGACTGCTTGAAGAAATGAGCATTGATGAAATATATGAAAGAGAAACTGTAAATAATGATACTGAACTTGGCAGGTTCAAAGTTGTTAAATATGATTCTCTGGAGGCTCTGAAGAGCAGACTTGGAGAATTACCATGGGATAAACATCCAATAGTTCTGGTTGGCGGCAGTTTTAATAACAGTCGTCATCATACCAGGCTGACTGAAAAGGGCCGAAAGCTGATCGATGGACTGCTCAGCTCTTTGGATAAGAATAAGGTATTCTTTGTCATAGGCAATAAGCTGACCGGTTATGAAAGGTATTTACTGACAAATAACAGAGGCTTTGACATCTATGCCATTGTACCGGCAATGATAACTGAAGCTGAAAAGGAAAAATATCTTAAGAACAATGTAAAGATAATTGTTTCGACGGAAACAAGTACAATGGGATTATATAAGTCATTCAATTATGAGATCTTTGAAAGAAGAGAATCAACTGTCATCGCTATTGACGGTAACTCGGCCGGGGCCAACCTCATTCAGGAAGCTAAGAACGGTAAGGGTAAGGCAGACATCTATGTTTCCCGTCATTCCACCGGCTTAAGGGCAAAGGCCAAGTCCCTTGAGGGCTATGTAAAACTGTTTGACTGGAATGATGATCTGGCACATGAAATAAATCTTAAGTTAAATTAATGAACTGACCCTGAAAAGTGATTATAATTATAATGTGAAAAGAGGGGTAAAATGAAAAAAGTATTATTAATGATTCTTTCATGTTTAATGGTAATTTCACTTACCGCCTGTAATAACAGTAATGAGGGACTGTTAGAGCTGGATGGTGGCTGGCAGGTACCAAAGAGCATGAAAATAACAGATAAGGAGAAAGAACTTCTGAATAAGGCAACAGAAGAACTTACCGGAGCAAGTTACAAGCCTGTGGCATATGTTGCAAGTCAGGTAGTCAACGGTACAAACCATTTACTGTTATGCACGGTTTCTGTCATTGGTACGGATGCAGAAGCAAGATATGCGTTGGTTTATCTGTATGAAGATACTGAGGGCAAGGTAGAAATGACTCAGGTATTAACCAGTAATGCCACAGCCTCTGAAAGCGGCTTATTAGGCGGCTGGAGCAAGCCTGAAAATAAGACAATTACAGAAGAACTGCAGAAAGTATTCGACAAGGCAGTTGAAAACATTACGGGTGTTGAATATACAGCCATAGCTTATCTGGCAAACCAGATCGTTGCCGGTGCCAATTACTGTATATTATGCCAGGCAAAGGATGTTGGCCAGGATACAGAAGCCAGATATGTCATCATGGACATCTATGAAGATCCGGAACATAACGCTGAGATCACCGGCGTTTATGATTTCGCAGCTGAGTAGACAAGCATTTTGATTGTATTTAGTTGAAGATATTAAAAGAAGTTAACTGACCGTTAACTTCTTTTTCATGCTATAAAGGCAAATATGAGTATGAAGTGGCAAATTGAGCCAAGTAAGACGAATAAGTGGAAGATCTCATGATTGCCCCAATCCTTTGATAAGGACCATTTGCGGGCATAAATGATGCCGCCAATTGTATAGAATATGCCACCGGTAATGAGCCAGAAGAAACCGGTCTTACCAAGACTGTAGAATATTTCCCTGATCTTGAAAATGGCTATCCAGCCCATGGAAATGTAAACTATGGAAGAAACATACTTTGGGCAGTATACCCAGAAAGCCTTCATGATTATTCCCAGTATTCCTACTGTCCATACCGCAATTAACATCTGTATGCCAACATCTGGATTTAAATTAAGGCATATAGGAGTATATGTACCGGCGATGAGCAGGAAAATGCTCATGTGGTCAAATTTCTTCAATAGTCTGGCTGGCTTGGTTGGTAATAAAAATGTGTGGTATGACGTGCTGGCGCCATAGAGTATTATCATGCTTAATGAATATATGCATAAACCCAGCAGATCAATGGTATCCTTCTGATCAATGGCGGCACGTGAAAGTAATAACGGTGTAACTAATATTGCTCCTATAAAACCAATGAAATGAGTAAGAGCACTGATCGGATCCTTGACACTGAACAGAGGCTTGTTATCGAGTCTGTTCAGTTCTCTTAATGTCAGCTCTTTCATTTATTTACCTCCTTGTCTGATCACTTTAAAAAACATATAATAAACTCATGATAGGTTTTTTAAAAACTTCTAATATTATACTATTAGTTGTTTTATAACTTGTCAAGAGTTATTGAAAAACCGATGAGGAGATAATGCTTATGGAATGCATAAATGAAGCGCGTAAATCAGAAATCATGGAATATCAGTTACCGACATATAAGGAGATACCTTCTGTAGGACTGTATCTTGATCAGACTTCCAAATATCTTAAAGAAGTATTGAGTGTCCTACCTGGCTGTAACATTACAAATTCAATGATCTCAAATTATGTTAAGCATCATATCATTACCAATCCAATAAAGAAACAATATAGCAGGGAACAGATTGCCTGCCTGATATTCATTACCATTGCCAAGAAGGTTCTGCCATTGGAAGATGTCAGTAAGGTAATAAGAATGGGTGAGGAAACTTATACACCGCAACAGGGTTACGATTATTTCTCTCAGGTGTTTGAGGAATATCTTCATAAGATCTTTTCCAATGAACTGGTAAATGACTATACTGATGAAACGGAAGTTAAGGCATTGGTAAAGAGAGTGGTTATGACAGCTGTTAATCAACTCTATCTGGAAGAGTATTTTACGGTAAATGAATAGTTTAAAAGATGGAGTTTGTGGTGTAGTATTAATAAGGCTGTTGGAGGTTTTCGTATGAGAGTTCTGGTTATTCCTGATGTCCATTTAAAAACATGGATGTTTGACAGGGCAGAAGACATTTTAAAATCAGGAATGGCAGATATGGCTGTTTGTCTGATGGATATTCCCGATGACTGGGATGCTCAGTTTAAACTGGATAACTACAGACAGACATTTGACAGAGCCATAAGTTTCACCAGAAGAAATCCGGAAACACTGTGGTGTTATGGCAATCATGACATCAGTTATCTCTGGGGTAAGCTTGAAACAGGATATTCCACATATGCCGAACAGATAGTAATGGATAAGCTGGCTGAATTGAAAACCAGCCTGAAAGATCCTTTACAGATAAGCTTTGTTCACAGAATAGATAAGGTGTTATTTTCCCATGGCGGTCTTTGTACAGAATATGTAAAGTCCTTAGATGATGAACTGGCAGAAAAAGACATTGATGAAGTCATAAGAGCAGTCAACAGTGCATCAGAGGAGCAACTCTGGAATGACCTGTCACCGCTTTGGTTAAGACCTCAGATATATGAGGTCAACGGCTTCAGAAGTGATTCATACATTCAGGTTGTCGGTCATACACCAGTTGATAAGATATATGAGAAGGGTGGAATGATATCAACAGATGTCTTCTCCACATATCCTGACGGAAGACCAATTGGTGAGCCGGCAATGATAGTCATTGATTCCCTAAGCGGCGAATACGAGAAAGCAATCATTAACAAAAACAAAACGGATATCATCTAGATATCCGTTTGCGGTTTATTGGTGATTAAATCTTACTGGTCGTGAGTAGCGAAGTACTTGTTGCTCTTTGGAGCATTTTCCTTGGTCCATTCAGCATTTGAATAAACAGGTGTGCCAAATTCAACAGCTAATAAGTAAGCTAATGTTTCAACTGCCGGTGCAAATTCCAAAGCATAGAAGCACTGGCTGGCTGGTTCAAATGCCAGGTCAGTTTCATCAATTGGGTTTTTACCGAAGATGAAGCCGCCGCCTGTTTCGCCCTTGGCAAAACGGGCACCGTTCTGAAGCAGCTTTTCATCCTTGCCAGCTTCATTTAAGAAGATGACAACGTGCTTATCAGTATAACCCATGTCAGGGCCATGGAGGCCATCGTCTAATTCAAAGCCAATTGCCATGATCTTTCTGGCAACTTCAAATGTCTTTAATGCACCTTCCAGGGCAACACCCCATAATGGACCTGCTCCATAGAAAGTAATGCCTTCCTTATTCAGGAATGTATTCTTATTGGCTTCAAACCATTCTACAGCCTTGTCGGTAACTACCTTATGGCTTGCCGGAACTTTTCTGGCGTCTTCCAAATATGCATCAAATTCTTCCTGGCTTAATTTGCCTGTAGCCAAGCCAACATTCATGCCTAAAACCATCTGTGTCAGCGTGCTTGAGCAGTAGCCAACGGTTACCATGCCATATTCTTCATCTTCACAATGCTGGTTAACATATACATCAACCATCTTAGCTAATGGTGTATCCGGCTTTTCACTTACGGCAACGGTGAATAAACCAAGTTCCTTTGCCTTGGCAGCTGCCAGGCAGGTGAGGTGCGAATTACCTGACTGAGAAACAAATACGTAAATTGCATCAGGATTATAGACTGTCTTTCTTAAAAAGTCGTTTGGTACCATTGTACGGGCAGGAAGACGGCTGGCCTGTTCAGCAATTCTTACAGCTGCAACAGCGGCAGTGTTGCTTGAACCTGAACCTACATATACCAGTTCATTGAAGCGGTCCGGCTGTTCTTTTAGTTTTGCACATAGATCAGCAAAAGTATTGGCCTGCTCATCCAAGATGCGGGTTACTGTCTGAGGGACGCGTCTGATTACGTCTAACATAGTTGTCATTTCTTATATCTCCTTTTTATTTATATACATTATATCAAATAATTATATACATAGTAAAAAATAAGCATAGAATATATCGAATTTTTACGTAGCTATGAATAAGATGTTTACTTTCCAATATGTTAGAATAAGGCATATCTGTCTTATAAAGATTATTATGGAAAGGGAGCAATGTTATGATGAGAATTCTATTCGTATGCCACGGCAACATTTGCCGCAGTCAAATGGCCGAAGCTATGTTCAAGGACCTGTTGAAAAGAAAAGGTGAATTGGAAAACTATTACATAGATTCAGCCGCCACAAGTTATGAAGAAGAGGGCAATACGATGTATTACGCTGCTAAGGATGTCCTGCGTAAACACGGCATAGAACCTGGTAATCATCATGCCAGAGTGATCGTTAAGAAAGACTATCAGGAGTTTGATTATCTGATTGGCATGGATGAATGGAATATCAGAAACATGCTCAGAGTGTTTGGCGATGATCCTTACCACAAGGTATTTCTGATGAAGCACTTCATTGGTGAAAAAAGTGAAATAGCCGACCCATGGTATACCAGAAACTTTGAGAAGACATATGAAGAATTAAGATCAAGCCTGAATGGCTTATATGATTATCTGACTCAGCTTTAGTGCTGAGTCTTTTTTAGGTGAAAGTCAGCCTTCTGCCTATAGATTATTGAAGAGGTGGTTTTCAGTGCAGTAGGTGTGACAATAAGGATGAAAAGTATTTTTACAAGGGTGAAAGAGGAGTATATTGCCGCAGGTGCATTAAGTTTGGAGATGTTAAGCTTCCGGAAATTACCACAAGAATAGTGGACAGCGAGTATCAGCTGAAGTTTGATCTGACTGACAAGCAGAAACATGTATCACATAAACTGACGGAATATGTTAATGATGGAAAGAGTGTCTTACTTGAAGCTGTATGTGGTGCCGGCAAGACTGAAATAATCTTCGAGATGGTATCTGATCAGTTAAGAAAAGGCAGAAAGGTAGGCTTTACCATTGCCAGAAGACAGGTTGTAATTGAAATAGCGGAAAGACTTTCAAAGGCCTTCACCAACATAACGGTAATACCGGTATGCCAGGGTTATACCAGTGTTACAATGGCTGATCTGGTTGTCTGTACTACTCATCAGCTATACAGATACAACGGTTACTTTGATGTATTGATAATTGATGAGCCTGATGCCTTTCCTTTTAAGGGTAACGATACATTAAAAGGCATTGCCAGACATGCCTGTAAGGGTTCGACGGTCTATCTTACCGCAACTCCTGATGAGGAGCTCAAGAACCTGGTTGTTGAACGTAAGGTAGAATACCTGTACCTTTCAAAAAGGCCGCATGGCTTCCCATTGTGTGAACCTGAAGTCTTATATGGCATTAAGCCATATCTCTTATTACAGGGGATCCTGTGGCTGAAAAAGGAACTGGAAATGAATAGAAAGGTACTGATATTCATTCCAAGTAAGAAGCTTGGGGCAAGAATGAAAAAACTGCTGAGTCTGTTTGTTTCATGCAATAACATCGACAGTACTTCTGAAAATAAGGATCAGATCATTCAGGACTTCAAGGATGATAAATACAGAGTGCTGTTTTCCACTAACATTCTGGAAAGAGGTGTGACTTTTTCCAATGTTCAGGTATTGGTATATAAGGCAGATAATGGCGTGTTTGACGATGCATCATTAACACAGATATCAGGCCGTGTTGGCCGTAACATCAATTATCCTACCGGTGACTGTCTGTTTTTATGTGAATCAAGACAGCGGAGCATTGATAACTGTGTTTCAGGAATTGTGAGGGCTAATAATGATTGACTGTTACTGTTTATGGTGCGGTAAGTCACTAAGAAGGGAATCTTCACTTAAGCACATGTTTTATGTTGATGATGTCATATGCAAAAGCTGCCGGGATAAGATAAGTTACAGACCAAAAAGAATAAAACTTGATGACATTACAGTCGACAGTCTGTTTGTCTATGAAGGCTTAATAAGGGAAATGATCATTCAGTACAAGGAACTGTCTGATGAAGCATTGTTCCCGGTATTTCTGTATCCATTCATTGAGGAGTTAAGAAGGAAGTACAGAGGATATACCATTGTTCCTGTACCCAGCAGCACTGCCAATAACCAAAAGAGAGGCTTTAAGGCGGTGAATAAGATGTTTGGCGTATTAAATCTCAGGGAAGAAGAAATGTTCATGAAAAAGGATGATTTTGATCAGAAGGAGGTCGACTTCAAAAGACGTCATGAAATCAGAAATCACCTTGTCTATGAGCCGGTAAGGGTAAAGAACAATAAGGTGTTACTGGTTGACGACATACTTACAACAGGCGAGACGATCAAGGCCGCTTATTCATTTCTGGCCGCTTCAGGATATAAGATAAAAGTTCTGACGACATGCTATAACAGGCGGTTTCTGTAAAAAGGCATTATTATTTACAAACGAAATGTAAGACTTTATAATAAATGTGTCTTTTTTTAGACAGAAAGGTATAGGATGCGGAATTAACATGCAGGGAAAAGTAAAAAAATTCAACAAGGAGAAAGGATATGGTTTCATCACTAAGGATGATGGCAAGGATGTATTCTTTCACTACTCAGAATTAGTTATGGAAGGTTTCAAGACTATTGAAGACGGCGCTGAAGTAGAATTCGAACAGGTCGAAACAGAACGCGGTCTGCAAGCTAAACATATAGTTAAACTCTAATAATTATTTCTAACGAAGAGCCTGAAAACGGCTCTTTTTCTGTGCCTTATCGAATTAATGTTGCATAAAATGTATAGACAATAAGTCGATGTTATGGAGAGTATGTATGTAAAATGATAAAATATAACCATATAAGAAAAATCATAATATAAAGGAGGGAATATGAGGCTTTTACCAAATGTTTATCAGGTTGCCGGTAACATGTATGGCTCTCATCAGAATGTATTCGTGATCGAAGCAGAAAGCTTTCTTATTCTGGTGGATACCGGTTTTGGACAGAAGGACAGGGAACTGATATATAAAAACATTCAGAGGTATCATTTACAGAACAAGCCTGTTAAATATGTACTCTTAACTCATGAACACATTGAACATGTCTTCAATGCTAAATGGTTTCAGGAACATGGCGCAAAAATCGTTGCCCATGAAAGTGCAGCCAGCGCAATAATCAGAGGCGGCTACAGTATCGGTTCATACCGCTTTCCTGAAGCATCCTTTGAGACCTTTGAAGCAGACATGAAGGTTCAGGATGGGGACGTTCTGGATCTGGAAGGCATAAATGTTAAGGTAATACATACACCTGGACATTCTGAAGGTTCGGTTTTCTATCAGATTCACATTAATGATGTTGATGTCGTATTCAGCGGTGATACCATACTGCTGGAAGAACTGTGCCACAAGGTCCGCTTTGGCTGGACTGGTGGGTTTGACTACGATGAGGAGAAATTCATTGAAACAATGAAAAAAATCTCAACAATGAATGCCGAAGTACTGTTGCCGGGACATGGCGAAGTATGTCTGTATCATGCTTACAGAGAATTCTTTGGGGCATGGTTAAGATGCAGGCTGGATATCGTCAATAATCATAACCGTCATCCGTTGAAAGTGGAGGAATCTTTATGCAGATAAGTGATCATATCTATCAGGTCTTAGGCCCAATGTATGCGAACCTGGCTAATGTCTATGTCATAAAAGGTGAAAACAGTCTTGTCATGGTTGATTGTGCTGAGGATGAAAAGGATCTGGAAGTAATAAGAGAAAATCTGAGAAGATTTGGCCTTGATAAACTGCCAGTTTCTCATGTAATACTTACCCACAAGCATTTTGGTCATATTGGTAATGCGGCTTATTTGCAACAAAATGGAGCAAAGATAATCTGTGGTGAAGGTGATGCAGACTCTATTGAATCAGGAACATTGAATGAAGTAATGGATTTCAGTCCATTCCAGCCGGAAAGAGATTACATTCCTTGTAAAGCAGACATACGTATCAAAGATAATGATGAATTGGATCTTGACGGTGTAAAACTGAAATTCTACACAGTAGATGGCCATACAGACGGTTCAATAATCTTTGAATATAAAGAAGGAGAAGAAACAGTCCTGTTTGTCGGGGATGTCATTGGAATTACCGAAGACTGTAAGGATACGGTCTTAGGCTGGGAAGGCGCAGAGGATTTTGACGCTGAAAAGAACTTTAAGTCCATTCTGAGAATGGCTGAGTTAAAGTGTGACATCATTCTTCCAGGCCATCATCAGGCGTGCATGCAGAATGGAACCAACATGTTAATAAAGGCCATTAATACAGCCTTGCTGAAATACCGTCAGCCATGTATTAATAAGGAATAGATTACTTAAAAGGTCTGAATCAATTTGCTTCAAGGCCTTTTTTCATAACAGAGTGTACATTTCTTAGGAATTGGCAGAATAAAACATTATAGGCCTATTAGAGACGCTTTTTTTGATTTTTAAAACTAAGGCTTATATGGTAAAATTATTGAGTATGGAGGTAATTTTTCATGGCAGGTTTTTTTGAAAGATTATTTAACAGCAATGCCCGTGAAACACAGGCATTAGAGAAAAAAGTTGATGAAATAGAAAAGTATGCAGCTGAAATGCATGATCTTGATGATGATGAACTGGCTGCCAAGACACCGTATTTCAGAGAACTTCTGGCTCAGGGCAAGACCCTGGATGACATCATGCCGGAAGCTTTTGCGGTTGTCAGAGAAGCAGCTAAAAGAGTAATAAACGAATATCCTTACCGCGTTCAGTTAATGGGCGGGATAGTTTTACATAATGGCGACATAGCTGAAATGAAGACTGGTGAAGGTAAGACTCTGACATCCATTTTACCGGTATATTTAAACGCTCTTGAAGGCAAGGGTGTACATGTCATTACCGTAAACGAATACCTGGCTGAACGTGACGCCAAGTGGATGGGTAAGATCCATGAATTCCTTGGCTTGACAGTAGGTTTGAACAGGCATGGCATGAATAACAATGAAAAGCGTCAGGCCTATAACTGTGACATTACATATACCACAAACTCAGAATTAGGTTTTGATTATCTGAGAGATAACATGGTAACCAGGATTGAAGACCGTGTATTAAGAGGCCTGAACATGGCTTTAGTCGATGAAGTAGACTCCATCTTAATTGATGAATCCAGAACACCATTGATCATTTCCGGTGGTAAGAAAGATACGGCTAACTACTATATCGCAGCTGATAAGTTTGTTAAGAAGTTAAAGGAAGATGAAGATTACACAATTGACGTACAGTCAAAGTCTGTTGCCTTAACTGAAGAAGGTGTAGCCAAGGCAGAAAAGAACTTCAAGGTTGAAAACCTGTTCACTCCTGATCATACTCAGCTGGTACACCATATCAACCAGGCCTTAAAGGCAAACTATACCATGAGTAATGAAGTAGAGTACCTGGTAAGAGATAAGCAGGTATTCATCGTTGACCAGTTTACCGGCCGTATCATGGAAGGCAGAGTATTCTCTGACGGCCTGCATCAGGCCATTGAAGCCAAGGAAAATGTTCCAATTAAACAGGAAACAACTACTTTGGCTACCATTACCTACCAGAACTTTTTCCGTCTTTATAACAAGCTCGCCGGCATGACTGGTACAGCTAAGACTGAAGAAGAGGAATTCCTTTCAATTTACAACATGCGCGTTACGGAAATTCCAACAAATAAGCCGGTTATCAGACAGGACCTGCCTGATGCAATTTATGCAACAAAGAAGGCTAAGTTTGAAGCTCTGACCCAGGAAGTCATTGAAAGACATAACGCCGGCCAGCCGGTATTAGTCGGTACAATTTCCGTTGAAGTATCTGAATTCCTAAGCAAGATGTTCAATCAGCGTAAGATCAGACACGAAGTATTAAATGCGAAGAACCATAAGCGTGAAGCTGAAATCATTGCCAAGGCCGGTGTAAAGGGCGCCGTAACGATCGCCACCAACATGGCAGGCCGTGGTACCGACATTAAGTTAGGACCTGGTGTTGCCGAACTTGGCGGTCTGGCAGTTATCGGTTCTGAAAGACATGAATCAAGACGTATTGATAACCAGTTAAGAGGTCGTTCCGGACGTCAGGGTGACCCTGGATATTCACGTTTCTATGTATCACTTGATGATGACTTAATGGTACGTTTCGGTACTGACAGAGTTCAGGGCATGTTTAACCAGTTAGGTGATACTGCCATTGAATCAAAGATGGTATCCAAGGCCATTGAAAGTGCTCAGAAGAGAGTTGAAGGCATGAACTTCGACATTCGTAAGACATTATTGGAATATGATGACGTATTACGTCAGCAGCGTGAAACCATCTATGAACAGAGAGATGAAGTACTGGAGAACAATGATGTTCACGGTATCGTAAGAGGAATGTTTGAACGTATTTCTGAAGAAATCGTAGATAACTATACAGACCATTCAGGCCGTAATCCGGTTGTAAATACTGAAGGCTTGAAGGAAGCCATCTGGAAGATGAACGCAGATGAAGATGAAGCTGCTGAAGCATTTGCTTCTATTAAGAACAATGCAGATTATCCTATGGCTGTAGCTGATGTATTATGGTCTGCTTATGAAAAGAAGATCGAACCGTTCAGAGAAGAATTCCTGCGTATTGAAAAGCCAATGGTATTGCGTATCATTGATGCAAAGTGGATCGATCACATCGATACCATGAGCAAGTTAAGAGAAGGCATTCACTTAAGAAGCTATGCCCAGGATAACCCATTAAAGGCTTATACGGCTGAAGGTTATGAACTGTTTGAAAACATGATGAACGCAATTGCCAGAGAAGTTGTTAACTTCTGCATGAATTGCCGCATAGAGGTCAGGGAGAGGAAGTAATTATGGAACTGTATGAAATCAGACAGCAGCTTACCGATAACATTGACCGTCTGAAAAAGTTAGGTGATTCACTTTGACCTGGCTTCAAGACAGGCAAGAATTGACGAAATAGATAAACTGCAGTTGGCTGACGGTTTCTGGAATGATACCAGAAAGGCTCAGACCTTGATTCAGGAAGCCAACAGTCAGAAGGAACTCATTACCAACTACAAAAAGCTGACAAGGCAGATGAATGAAATAAGTGATTCTCTGGAAATGCTTAAGGAAGACTTTGATGAAGAAATGTTTGCCTTAGTTGAAAGTGAGTTTAATGATGTTACTAAGGAATATGAGGATTTTGAGATCCAGGTTCTCTTATCACACCCATATGATCAGTACAATGCCATTTTAGAGCTTCATCCGGGAGCAGGTGGTACTGAGAGCATGGACTGGGCAATGATGCTATATAGAATGTACAGCCGTTATGCTTCTAATAAAGGCTATAAGGTAACGGTACTTGATTGGCTGGATGGTGAAGAAGCCGGTATCAAGTCAGTTACGTTCAAGGTTGAAGGTCCTTTGGCATATGGCTACTTAAAGGGAGAAAGAGGCGTGCACAGACTGGTAAGAATCTCACCGTTTGATGCTTCAGGCAGAAGACATACCTCATTTGCTTCACTGGATGTAGCCCCTGAATTCAATGATGACATTCAGATCGACATCAAGCCGGAAGACATTGAAATTGAAACGCATAGAGCATCAGGTGCCGGCGGTCAGCATATTAATAAAACTGATTCAGCTGTCCGTATCATTCATAAGCCTACAGGCATAGTTACGACCTGTCAGTCAGAGAGAAGCCAGATTCAGAATAAGGAACAGGCTCTCAACATGCTTAAGAGTAAACTGTATCAGAGATACATTGAAGAACAGGAAAGCAAGATGGCTGCCATAAAGGGAGAACAGAAGGCTATTGAATGGGGTTCACAGATCAGAAGTTATATATTCTGTCCATATACCCTGGTAAAAGATCACAGAACCAATTATGAAGAAGGTAATGTTGATAAGGTAATGAATGGTGAAATTGATAATTTCATCTATGCATATCTAAAAAGTCAGATAAAATAGAAAACAGCGGTTTAGCCGCTGTTTTACTATGATCTTGTCTTCATGTAGGCGTCAATTCTGTTCATGATGATAAACATCAGCATCGACTCTATTGGCCAGAGAATCAGGTTCTTAAGAACTCTTGAAGATGCATAGAAGATGAATCCCTTACTATACATGAAACTCAGGAACAGTGGAGTCAGAATAACATTAAGTAACAGACTGACAATGAATTTTGTGATGAAGCAACGCTGTATGGTAGCTGTCTTCTTATAGAGCATTACACCGTAGATGACACCTGCCAGCATTTCTATAATGGCCCATAAAGGGTTATATGGTCCTGATGGCTTGATGATGAATTTGATGGTATCAAGAGCCAAACCACATATTGCACCACAACTTGGTCCAAACAAATGACCGATCAATGACATTGACAGAAATGAGAAGGTGATCTTCAGAGTATCTGACAATGGAATGGAGATCCAGCTGGTAACGACGTTAACAGCACAGAGCATTGCCATAATGACGAGGTTCCTCGTCTTGGAAAATTCATTTAATGATTGCTTAAACATATTCTCTCTTCCTTTCGTTAGCATTCTTTTCAGTGCTACATAAGGGAATATGTAACAGTGGGACACTCTATGGTACCGCAAGAAAAATCTTTTCGTCCGGTGATTAACTTCCCTTATCACCAGCACTTAACGCACCATAAAACTTTCTGCTAATAATAAGATTATAACCCAGATTAAAATAATTGCAATTACATTGCCAGGGGGTTATATTGTATAAAAAGAGGTATACATAATGATTACTTTCAGAAACGATTACAGCCAGATAGCTGCTCCTGAGATTTTAAACAGACTATGTGAATTACAGGCATGTTCATTCAATGGATATGGCCTTGATGAGATATGTGACAGTGCTAAGGAAAAGATAAAGAAGTATTTGCAGAGAGATGATGTAGATATTCATTTTCTTGTGGGTGGTACACAAGCTAATCTGGTTATGATTGATGGCATCTTAAGACCATATCAGGCTGTTGTTGCGGTGGAAACAGGACACATCAATGTTCATGAAAGTGCTTCAGTAGAAGCAACAGGCCATAAGGTAGAAACATTGCCTTCTCATAATGGTAAGATGTCTGCTGAAGATCTGGATAAACTTGCGGCTTCAAGAACTGATGAACATATGATCAGACTTGGTGCTGTTTATATTTCTGATTCAACAGAAATTGGTACAGTTTATACCAAAGAAGAATTACTGTCTTTAAGAAAAGTCTGTGATAAGTATGGTTTATACCTGTACATGGATGGGGCAAGATTAGGTGCTGCATTGACATGTCAGGAAAACGATCTGACACTGAATGACTTAACAAACATCTGTGACTGCTTCTACATTGGAGCAACAAAGAACGGTGGCATGATCGGTGAAGCAATGGTAATAGTCAATGATGATTTAAAGCCATATTTCAGAAACCTGATGAAACAGAAAGGCGCATTATTAGCTAAGGGGTATATTCTTGGTGTGCAGTATGACTGCCTGTTCACTGATGATCTGTTCTTCAGATTAGCTAAGCACGAGAATGAAATTGCCCAGTATCTGAAAGAAGAACTGAAGGGATTAGGCGTTAAGTTCTTCATGAATTCACCAACTAATCAGCAGTTCATTATTCTGAAAAATGAAGTGATTGAAGTGTTAAAGAACAAGTTTGAATTTGAGGTTTGGGAACCGGGAGAAACTGAAACAGTAATCAGATTAGTCACATCATTTGCCAGCAAGAAGGAAGATGTTGATACACTCATAAGTTGTCTGAAAGAATTACTATAAAGAATTTGAGAAGCCAGTTTACTAAGTAAGCTGGTTTTTATAATGTTCTTATTTGGAACATTACAATGTATAAAAATCGAACACATCAATTTGGCCGCATTTTCTTGAATTAATTGAACTACAAAACTAAAATTTTATTAAGGGATAGTAAAAATGACATTACAAGATAAGATTAAGGAATTGAGATTAACTAATGACTATACTCAAAATGACTTGGCTGAGGCTTTGAATATCAGCAGGCCAACTTTGTCTAAATGGGAAACTGGAGTTGCGGAACCATCTGCAAGTGATTTAAAGAAAATAAGTAATCTATTCAATGTATCAGTTGATGATTTATTAAATGATCAAACAGATAACTTAGAAAAGACTTCTGACATTTCTAAATGGAAGAATAGCAGTATCATAAAAATACTGTTATTGGGACTATCGTTTGCCTTAACTTTTGCCAGTATATTGTTTGACATATCAGATATTTTTAACGCAAAAGGGAATTATGTAAAAGTTTCTTTATCTACGATTATGTACACAGTGAAAGATGTTGTTTTGATGACAGCAATTATAATATGGCTACGTAATCTAATAAAAAAACAAGAGGATTTGAGGCACGCATGTTTAACTGTACTACTATTTTTCTTGTGTGAAATAGCATTTTCTATAATAGGTTTCCTCTTTTTAAATGATATAGAACTTGTATCACTGACACATGTAATATTCATAGTCTTCAGGTGGATAGTATTACCGCTGGTTTGTGCCGTATCGATAATTATCTATTATAAAAAAGCTAATTACATTAATCCTAGTGTAGTGGTTCTGATATATGTAACTAGGATATTAAGTGGTTCTATTGGTTGGTATAGGTCAATATATCAGAATCGAAATAGATTATTATACTTTGATTATTCTCTTGTAAACAACAGGATCAGATGGTGGAACACAGTGGTTATTTTTACACTGTTTCTATATTGTGCATTGGTTTTAACAAGGGAGAGGAGGTTAAAAAACAAAATGCAAAAAAATAATCGGGGGGGGGTCAATAAAGGCCTGAAAAAAACAATTTTAGTCATTATGACTATTCTAATGATGGGAGGTTTATTCTTTGGCAATACACATGCTGAAGAACAGATTCCGGATGGAACTGTCGAAGGATTTGATGAAGGAACATACGTTGTTAGAAATGATGATGGAGAAGGATATTGGGAGATAGAGATCACTGATAATCCTGTTATTACTCCTGACTACACAGAATACTGGAATTCAGGTAGTTTTAATAAAACAGTGTCTGCCAGTTACTATAGTGGAGGAGTTGTACGAATTACTCTTTATGCGACTTTTATTGGTAGAATAATTCAAAATGGTGGAGCAACTATTTATTCCTGCTCAAATGGACACTATACGTCGAAGTATTACGATGTAGAAGGAGCCAGCAGTTGTGTGGTATTAAGAAGTGCTGCCACGTCTTCGAATCCTTCCATAGGAAGGTATTCGCAAGAGGCAACAATTAATTCTACAGGTGAAACACGGACCTTTAAATTAACTTTAAGTTTAACATATACAGGTACAGCGACAATAACAGTAACCTGCTAAAGTGATGTAAGCAAGACCCCGCCCACCAGAAAGGCCATCATCACCCCGGTGGAGGTGGGCGCCACGGTAAAGCACAACACGAGGACGATAGCCACGATGGGCAGCACCGCCCGCAGGGCTTCAGCAAATTTTTCGCGCAGTCTTGCCTTATAC
>JAFRLB010000033.1 GCA_017431405.1 Erysipelotrichaceae bacterium
ATTAATATCAGTTGTTTTTCCTGGAAAAACCTATTATTTGTATTCTTATATAATCGACTTAAAATATTACCACTGTGGTGTATCGTTATCTTCGTCCTGATCCTTAAACTGTTCCATGGCACTGTCGATCAGTTTCATCATCTCCCAGATGGAGCGGAAATAAAGCGTCTTATCCTGCTCAACCCAGGTTATTCTTCCCTGCCAACTGCTGTTCTGTCTATGCTGGACACGGATGATGAATGTTCCCAATTCTCCGTGCATGCTGAGTAATTCTTCGTCTTTCATAACTTTCTCAATCTCCTTTTTCACTCTTCTGGTTGTTGTTTCCTTTTTTCTGGTAAATGATCTTTCGCTGTTTCCCGGAAACGGAAAGGATAGCTTGTTAAAGAAATCTTCCATGCTGTTAAGCAATTCTATTTCATTACAAAATGTAAATTCGTCCTTGCTGTAGCCATGGTAGTAACGGCCTGTTAAGGCATTGTCACCGACTTTGTCGATGCATACTACCATGCCATTAGGGATGCCAATGTAACTCTGTGTACCCATGGTATCCCTCCTATACATCAAAGACGCTGCTTACATGATACTTGACATGTATGCGCTGTCTGTTGATGATGAACTCCTTATTAATACGTCTTTCAATGATGTCACAATTCTCCAGGGTGGTATTTGTCAATAATACCAGATACTGACCCTTACTGTACTTGTTAACGACATCACTTCGACGGATCGTCTTTCTGATTGCCTCACCAAGTCTGTCTGACAGTTCATCAAGTTTGCTTGAAGGACCTAATACGTTACCCTTACTGTCAACGATTGTACACAGCATCAGATATACTGACTGGCCGCTTCTTTCCATGATACGGGCAAGGGTATGGTAAATACCCAGGAATACCGGATATGAACACATGTAGCCGCCGGAATGATTTACATCATCTTCTGCCAGACGGTCCTTTATTTCCCCAAGCATCTGATGAGGGAATTCAAGCTGAGTTCCCAGACGGTTGATCAGGTCTGTCATCTTCTGTGAAGGTCTGATACCCTGCTCCTGCAGGTAGTAGTCAATTGTCTCCTCATAGAGGTCTCTGGCTTCTTCATATTTGCCCAAGGCAACATAGGCTTCCATGGTCAATGCTTCCCAGTCACTTAACGGCTGAACATTTGAAGCGTATTTACCCAATGATTCAAGCAGTTCATACTCATCACGCTTGATCATTAACTCACTGGCCTTACTGACAGTTTCCGCAAAGAGCTTTCTGTAACGCCAGTTTTCCTTGGCGACCCAGGTCGTACTTAACTGACTCTCCAGAAATTCACCGGTATAAAGATGCAGGGCATTGATGTACTTGATGATCCTGTCCTTCTCATCCTTTATTTCATCGGCTTCCTTAATGAGTCTTTCAAACTCTCTGGCATCTTCAACTACCGGTATTTCCTCAGTCCAGTAGTAGACGCCGTTTTTCTGCTTGATGAAATTAACGTCAGGCAGGTCATATTCTCTTAAACGCTTCTTGGCGTTATAAATGACTGACTGAGCCGCATGATGAATGTTGTCAAGTTCCTTGTTCTTGAACAAAGCCTGTTCAAGAATGTCTCTGTTTACACCCTTTTCCCCGGCATGGATCAAAATCTGCATCAGATAGTTGAACTGTGATTCACTGGTCTTGTTCTTGCCGGTGATGTACTGGCCGTTATACCTCATGGAAAACGAGCCAAAAGTTCTTACATGTAGTATGTCATCTCTTTTCTCTTCGTAATCGTCCATCTACTACCTCCTATTTGCTTAAGCGGTTAAGCATGTTTTCGTAATTAGTGCAGGATACTAGTGCCGTATCCTTGCTTATCTTGCCCTCACGGTACAGTTTCAGTAAACTCATGTCCATTGTGAACATGCCATCTGCTGCACCCTGCTGCATGGCCTGGTCAAGCTGATGCAGTTTTCCTTCTCTGATCATGTTCTGAACGGCAGGAGTTATCTTAAGCACTTCAAATGCCGGGATCAGCGTACCGTCTAGCTGCGGTACCAACTGCTGGGCTACGATGCCTTTTAATATCTGAGCCAGCTGAATCTTAACCTGCTGCTGCTGGGAAGCCGGGAATACGTCAATTATACGGTTGATCGTATTTGAGGCACTGCTGGTATGTAATGTAGAGAATAACAGAACACCTGTCTCGGCTGCGGTAATGGCTGCTGATATGGTCTCATAATCTCTCATTTCTCCTAACAGAACAACATCAGGTGATTCTCTTAAGGCACTCCTTAATGATTCCAGATAGCCTGGGGTATCTATGAAGATCTCACGCTGAGTAACAATCGCCTTGTTATGACGGTGAATGTATTCAATCGGATCTTCCATGGTTATAATATGGCAGGAACGGTTACTGTTGATCCTGTCGATCATACAGGCTAAGGTAGTTGACTTACCTGAACCGGCAGCACCGGTAACCAGAACCAATCCCTTCTTATTGTCAGCCATTG
The DNA here is from genome assembly GCA_017431405.1 of Erysipelotrichaceae bacterium. Classification (GTDB taxonomy): domain Bacteria; phylum Bacillota_I; class Bacilli_A; order Erysipelotrichales; family Erysipelotrichaceae; genus RUG521. The sequence continues at coordinate 2,480 of JAFRLB010000033.1, forward strand.
ACAGTACATTTTCCGTAATACCCAGACTAGCCGGGTCAGGCAGGCCGAATTTGATAACCCTTATTACAGCTGCCAATGAACCACGCTGCCTGAATATGTTTACTCTGAAACGGCCTAACGATGAAATAGAGAAGGAAAAGTCATCATCTATCCCCTTTTCATAGTTACTGCGGTCTCTTGCACTTATTTCGTAAATCTCATCAATTAAAGGTTTGATAGTTGCCGGTACGAGTCTGTCAGTCTGTGATCTGATTTGCTGTCCCTTACACTTATAAGTTACCGGTAAGCCGGCAATGATGAAGATGTCCGAGGCTTCCTGTAACACAGCCTGCTGCAAAATTTCATTAATGTTCATATGCTTATTCTCCTTGCCACAGATCATCAATGGTGTCGTCATAATCCCATTGCTTAGTCATTTTCCATTCACTGATTCTGACCTGACTGCCTTCAGAAGCGATTCCGACAGTCAGGGAATATCCGTCTTTTTCAATTACTGTTTCGCCATCACTGTTTCCGGATTCAATACTGTCCTGTACAAATCTGTGTCCTTCTTCTTCCAGCTGATAGCGGATCTTTACCGTATTGGCAAATTTTCTGGCCAAGGCATAATCGGCTCTGGAAGTCGAGAATGTCAGGATTGCCATGGTTGTCATGGCAATGGCCACAACTGCCAGTAACAGGGCTAAAGGCCCAAGTCTCAATGGCTGCTTATTCATTACTGCAGCACCTCCGAAAGATACTTTCCGGTTTGAAGTTCAAATACCGGTTCAGTTTCATTTCTTACATAAGCCTTAATGGTACTGTTGACAAAGCTACCGTTGGCTGAGGCTTCTTCTTCCCAGCTGACGGTCAACACATAAATGCCATCCTTTGCCGGTTTTAAATCATCGTCATATCTTACAGTGATAATTCCACTGTCTTCAGCGTTGCTGTTTTCATTTAATAAGTCATACAGTTCGTTTCGGTCATCGGCACTCATCATGACTTCAGCGACATTTTCACTCAGACATACCACATTGGTAAGGTGCTTGGCCTTTACGGATTGGGTAGCTGACACGACAAATACCCGGCTTAACACCACAATCACCAGAATGAAGGAAACTGTCAGAATGAAGGTTTCCAGATAGAAGACAAATTTACTCTGCTTATTCATGGGCATTCACCTCATCATTTCTGACATTGACCTTGACGTCGCCTTCATCGGTAGAGATTACCAACAGGTTATTGACATGTCTGATTTCAAATCTTTCATTAACTGTTATGACGCTGGCATTCTCTGGGTCAAGATGACTTCCAATCTTGCCAAAGTCTTCAACCAGATTACCGTCATTAACATATATTCTGTTGGCATACCCGGTATCTCCGGCATGAATGACAAGCACCTGTCTGCCGTCTATTTCTTCCTCATATACCTGTGTTGCCTGATCAGCTTTCAGAGAAGTAGCCAGATAAGACAGTACTTCTCTGGTGTGATAGTTTTCATCCTGTAAATCAACAGTACGCTGATAACTTGTCGCACCGAAAACAACCAGCATCAAAAATCCGCCGATGAACATGGCAGCGATGCCGATCGCAAAGAATCCAAACTGTCTGGTGCTTTCTTTCTTCATAAGCTACTTCTTTCTATAAGTGACAATGACATTTGGCGGAACGTTTTCCCCAAATACGTCATAGGTGATGTAATAGTCTTCCGTATTGACCGTTAAGCCATAGTTATCGATCAGATACTGTAAATCAGCCGGATATACTCCCTCAACCACATAACACTGCAAGGCACTGCGCATTACTGCGCTTTTAATGGCCTTTAATCCTTCCTCATCGACTTCATCATTAGGGCGCAAGAAAGTAACGATACCGGCTAAGGCCAGGATCAGTACCAGCGCTATGATCAAAATGAAGTACTTATGAGTTTTTCTATCAGTATACATGTGACTCCTATCCGATTGAATTCATCATGCCAATGAGCGGTAACATCAAACTTAACAATACGACCGCAATTGAAACCATCAGGAAACCTGACAGTAAAGGTTCAAGTGTATTTACGATCCGGTTAACCAGATCAGTGCTGTTGTCATTTAATAAGGACGTCAGTCTCTTTAAGACCTTTTCCATGTTGCCGCTTCTTTCAGCCGGTAATAACATGCGTCCGTAAATAGGTTCGTATAATTCTTCTTCATAGGCAACTGTCGCAAAACCATGACCTTCTTCCATCCTGGCGGCACATTTCTCCAGCTTTTCTTCTACCGGGCGATAGTTAACCATTTCGGTACTGTGCTTTAAGGCATCATCCTGCATTTCACCGCTGGAAAGATACATGTCATAGGCTGCCGTAAAACGGAACATGGCCAGTGTATCAAGCAGATTATTACAGAGTGGGATCTTTCTCAAGAAGTTTTCAACTGTTTCTCTTTTACCGCTGTTCCACATTAATACCCCACATACCAAGACAATTACCAGAACGATCATTATTACTAACAGGACACGGCAAAGTGCATAGGCAAAGCCGATGTAGTTATAACTTGAAGCCGTAAGTGAGCCGGTCAGCTTATCATATACATCTCTGAATGCCGGAAGTACCATCACCAGCATGATTATCAGTATGGCAATGATCATGGTGATCATGCTGGCAGGATAAAGAATGGCTGAGCGGATCTTGTCACTCATCTGTTTCTCACTGTTGTAATAGCTTGCCAGATGGAACATTACATCTTCCAGCTTACCGGTCGATAAACCGGCATGTACCATGTTAATGGCATAGTCCGGGAATACACCCGTATCCTGCATGGCCTTATCCAGGGTTTCACCTTCTTCAACCAGTGTCCCCATCTTGTTTAAAGCCTGACCAAGGATACCTTCCTTGTGGTCCCCCTGCTTTAACAGATGGATAGCTTCATCAATTGAAATGCCGGCCTGAATCATCATGCCCATGCTCTCGGCAAAAGCACTGACGCCTAAATAATCAAGTTTTGTCTGCTTACTCATCCTGCTCATCTCCTTGCTAGTACTGATATATATCAGAATAATTGGTTCCATCGCCTATGAACTCACTGCTGGAACCTCCTACTGAAAAAGTCAGATCAAGTCTGTTCCAGCTGTCACCGCTGGCCTCAAACTTAACGGTTATCCATCCTGTTTCCTCGGTATAGAACATGTTCCAGGCATGATTGAGATCATCTGGAGCCACCTTACCGGTAATTAACTTACATGGTACGCCCTGGCTTCGTAACATTGCGGCTGTCAGGGAAGCGTAATCGAAACAGATGCCCTTACCTGTTGAAAAGGTATCATCAGGATATGGCAGATAGCCCTTCTGTACGTTTTTAGCTTTCTTATTATCATATCTGACATTATTAACGACCCACTCATATACCCTGCTGATGTAGTTATTGGCCGAACTTGAATTTTCAGCCATTTCCCGGGCTTTTTTTACACACGCAGAATCTGCATCATACATGACATAATTGCTTGGCCTTAAGAACGGTTCAAACTCACTGTCAAAAGATACGCTTTTTCCTTCGCTGTATACTTCCGCATACTTACTGTCATAGAGGTTTTTCATGATTCTGACTTTGTAATAGCCTTCCCCACTCTGCAACGGGTAATAGGATACTGTACCGTCATTTATAATATCGTAGTTATAAACATATTCATCATGAACGACCTGGACCTTGATCCTGGCATCAGAATAAACTGATACGCCAATATAGCCGTGAGCAGTGTTGCTGAAATCTATGCAGGCATCATCAACGGTGTCCGCAATGTAGCCATTATATTCAATCAGCTTCATCTCCGGGATCTCATACTGACTGTCCGGGTCATCATTATTAGCCGGTTTTTCCGTGCAGCCAAAAAGACATGTCAATGTCATGATCACTGCTAATAGTACTCTCCCAGCTTTTCCTGTCATTTTATATTTCACCAAAAATCAAAACTTTCACACATATTGTAACAAAAACAGTGTTTTTTTGATATACATATAATATAAAATCAAGTCTTCACATTAAATTCGCATCAGATATTGCTCATTTACACTGATTGTCACAAGTTCTTTTGAAAACCACAGTCACAAAATCAAATGTCTTCACATTTCCTGTTCCAGCATGCGGATCGACTTCTGATATTTGCCGTAACGTTCTAAATCCTCTTCAGTAGGTTCATGATCAAGTCTGCTCAGATCACTGTTATGTTTCAGATCTGAAAGCTTGACTGATCTTGCCAGTTCATTTTTACTGATTCTTCTTATGTAACTGAAGTAATCTTCATCCTTATCGTGAGTCATCAGTCTTAAGGCTTCAAGAACTTCATCATTAACCCCCATGGCCTTCAGATCATCGATGGTATACTCCGTATCTTCGATGACATCATGCAGCAAGGCCACAACTGTACTGTTTTCATCTGTCATAGATTCAGCCACATGAAAAGGATGAAACACATATGGAACCCCGCTTTTGTCAACCTGATCCTTATGTGCTTCAAAGCATAGTTTCATGGCTTTTCTCGTCGCATCTGTATATATCATTATTAGTCACCTTTTTTCAATCTAATTATATTATAATATTCTCATGAATTTACCGAAACAGTTTCTTGAGAACATGAAGGATCTTTTACAGGATGATTATGACAGCTTTCTGGAAAGCTATAATCACCCTTCTTTTAATGGGCTCAGAGTTAATACCCTGAAAATATCAGTTGAAGAGTTTCTGAAGATAAACCCGTTTCATTTGACACCGGTACCATGGTGTGAGAATGGCTTTTACTACGAACAGGAAGATAACCCTTCCCAGCATCCGTTTTATTACGCCGGCTTATATTATCTGCAAGAGCCAAGTGCCATGGCCCCAGCCAGTTTTTTGCCAATAGAAGAGAATGATCTGGTACTTGATCTGTGCAGTGCTCCTGGTGGCAAGGCAACTCAGATCGCAAGTAAGCTGAATAATACCGGGCTGCTTGTCAGTAATGACATCAGTGCCTCCAGACAGAACGCTACCTTAAGAAATCTGGAGCGTTTCGGGGTCAGAAACTGCTGTGTAATATCTGATGATCCTGATAGATTGAAGGACCGTTTACCTGAAACCTTTGACAAGATTCTGGTTGACGCTCCTTGTTCTGGGGAAGGCATGTTCCGCAAGGATAGTTCCCTTATCAGATCATGGGAAGAAAGAGGCAATGATTATTACGTGCCGATTCAGAAAGAAATTCTGAATGCGGCCGACCGAATGCTCAAAAATGGCGGCATGATAATGTATTCAACCTGTACCTTCAGTACTCATGAAGATGAAAACATAATCAGTTCATTTCTGAATGAACATCCCGACTATGAACTATTACCAGTATCTCATCCCCTGTTTTCAAATGGATATGGGCTGGAAAACTGTGCCAGACTGTTTCCTCATAAGTTAAATGGAGAAGGTCATTTCCTGGCACTGTTAAGGAAAAACGGATCAGCCTTCAAAGAGAATAAACAATCATGTTGCCTGTCTTATGAAAAGCCGGTAGATGATTTCATGAATAAAATTAAATGGAGTGTAAACAACCGTCACATTGAAACTATCAAGGATAAGGTATTGCTGGTAAATAATGACATGCCTGATTTTAAATCCATAAGAGCATTACGTTCCGGCTTGCTGCTCGGTACCGTAAAGAAAGACAGCTTTGAGCCTTCCCAGCAATTAGCCATGGCCTTAAAGGGCGATGAATTTGATCAGGTAATTAACCTGGATATTAATGATGAACGGGTAAACAGATATTTAAAAGGCGAAACAATTGAATATGACTGTCCATATGATGGCTGGGTATTGATATGTATTGACAGATATCCTTTGGGCTTTGGCAAGATAAAGAATAAGCGGATCAAGAATAAGATTGATTCAGGCTGGAGGAAATTATGAGATTAGATAAGTATCTTTCAGACATGACGGATTATTCCCGTAACGATATCAAAAAGCTGGTTAAAGATAAGAGAGTAACCGTAAACGGCATTACCGTAAACAAGAGTGATTTAAAAGTCAGCGAGGCTGATGTCATCTGCATTGATGATGAGCCGGTTGAATATGAAACCTTTGAGTATTACATGCTTAATAAACCGGCCGGTTATTTATGCACCCTGGACTATTCACCAAACGTGCTGGAATTAATAGACAGTAACAGAAAAGGTCTTAGCCCGGTAGGCAGACTGGATAAGGATACCGAAGGTCTGATCCTCATTACCAATGACGGTCAGCTAAACCACCGCCTGCTTGCTCCAAAACACCACGTTGACAAGACCTATTATGTTGAAACAGATGTGGAAATAAAACCTGAGGCAGTTGAAATAATGAGTAAGCCGATGCAGTTTGAAGACTTCACTTCAGAACCGGCAAAACTGGAAATACAGGACAAGAAAAAAGCTTACCTTACGATTCATGAAGGCAAGTTCCATCAGGTCAAAAGAATGTTTGCCAAAATCGGCTGTAATGTTACATACCTGAAAAGAGTATCCTTTGGCCCGTTACAGTTAGGTGATCTGGAAGTCGGCCAATACAGAAAACTAACCAAAGAAGAAGCAGCATCCCTAAAGTAGATGCTGCTTATGTTATTACTCTTTTATTCTTATTGATTTCAGATCATACAGACGGTATTTTCTGTTTTTACACCTTAATTCCTTTCTGATGACGTCGTAATTCTGAAAGATATCATCACTTGTCCTGTAGTCATAGCCGTCATAATACTCTATTACTACCCTGTCATTACGCTTCAGGTAATTCAGAACATCATTCAGTTCATTGATTTCATCTTCAGACAACATGATCCTTTCAAACACAAACTTTTCCTGTTCTCTTATTTCCTCTTCATAGCCGCTTAAGGCCGCAAACGGGGCAAACTGGGCGGCCCGGTCATAATTGCTCATGTTCTTTCTGGTATTGGAAACATGACGGGGATGATCAATGATGTCTTCATAGTTTTCACTCATGACTTATGCCCTCCTATCTGCTGATTTCTGGCTATTGCCGTTGCACCCTGCTGCAGGTTCATGCCCTTTAATATTGAATTCTTACCGTATTTCTCCTTTATTAACAGAAGTGTTTTCTGAACCTGGTGTTCCCTATCCAGATATTCCTTTTCCTTTCTGCGCTGAATCAACAGTTTTTCCGGATCGGTAAACAGGTCTAACTGCTCATAGCTTCTTTTCATTACATCACTGTCATATGAAACAAGCTTACCGGTCGCAATGCCTAACCTCCTGACCGTCAGTTTTCGGTTGGCTATCGCATTAAACAGCTTTTCAGCTGCTGAAACGATTATCGTTGTTGAAGAAGTAGGTCTTTCCAGATTCAGACTGCCATGAGATGACTTTGGAATAGGCCTGCCATAATAGTCCATGACAACTTCTCCCTCATAATCATCCTTGATGTTTGAAACATCATAGGATACATACATGATTATCTGAGCAGTCATGACATTTTTTCTCACCATGTCCAGTACCAGTGAATCAGCCATTTCCTTAATAATTATTCTGGCCTTTTCAAAAGGATAAGGTTCACTTAGTACCTGACCGCTGCTTAGGCTGTTATTGACCGGTCGGTACCTTTTTATGTCACTCATTTCTGCCGATTCATGACCCCAGGCATGGTCAATTAATAATTCCGCATTAATGCCGAACTCCTTATATAATATGTCTTCATTCTCTTCGGAACACCTTGCCACATCACCCATGGTATATAAGCCATACTTGGCCAAACGGTGCTGATAGCCCCGGCCAATGCGCCAGAAGTCCGTCAGTGGCAAGTGGTTCCATAACTTGTGGCGGTAACTCATTTCATCTAGCTCAGCTATTCTCACCCCGTCATCATCTGCCGGCATCTTCTTGGCCACAATGTCCATGGCTACCTTGGCCAGATACATGTTTGTACCTATTCCAGCCGTTGCGGTTATGCCGGTTTGCCTTAAAACATCTTTTATCATCATGATTGCCATTTCATGAGCTGTCTTTTTATAGGTGTTCAAATAGGCAGTCAGGTCAATGAATACTTCATCAATGGAATAAACGTGAATGTCTTCAGCCGCAATGTAGTTAAGATAAATGCTGTAGATCTTGGCACTGTAATCCAGATACAGCTGCATCCTGGGCTCAGCTATGATGAAATCCAGGGCCAGAGTGTTATTTACCTGTAAGGCTGTATAGTCATAGGAAGAGCCAACTAATCTTCCCATAAAGGAATTCCTAAGTCTTTCTTCATTGACTTCCCTTACCCTCTGCTTAACTTCATACAAACGCGGTCTGGCACTGACTCCATATAATTTCAGGCTTGGTGAAACAGCCAGACATATTGTCTTATCAGTTCGGCTTTCATCTGCCACCACAAGGTTTGTATTCAGAGGATCAAGATCACGCATGACACATTCAACAGATGCATAAAAGGATTTTAAATCAATGCATAGATATGTCCTTTCCTTTTCCATGATCTTTCCTCCTCAGCCTTATTATATTACATACTTGAATTATTTTCTAGCGGTTAAATTTCAGTGTCCACATAATTGGACAAGCATTAAAAAAACGGCCATAAATCATAGTGATTTACTGCCGCTTATTTATTAACCGAATATTTCTTCCAATACTTCTCTTATTTCTTCTTCAGAGGACTTCAGGCTTCCCTGAATGATGTTATCCTTACCGCCACCGCGGCCATTAAGCCTTTCATTAATTGCCTTAACATGTTCACGCAGGTTTATTTCCCTGGATATGAAGAGATACTCATAACCATTGGCGTTCTCATTCAGAATGCCTACTACCTTTCCCTTGCCGCTTTCCAGTAAGCTGTTGGCAAACTTCGTATAGCTGATTCTGTCAAAGCCCTTAATGAACTGCAGACACAGTTTCTGACCGTCTTCAATTTCGGACATCAGGCTGTACAAATATTTCTCCTTGAACTGATTAAGTTCAGATAATAACTGGCCATTTCTTTCCTGCAGGTTTCTGACATATTCACTGGTATTAAGCATTGGTGCCGATAACATGTTGGATATGGCGAGGTTTTCCCTGTAGACTTCATTCATGTACTTTCTGGCCTTATTACCGCTTAGCATCTGTATTCTGACCCCGTTTTTATGCTTCTCACAGGACAGGATCTTAATGTAGCCTACTTCCCCGGTGCTGTTAACATGAGTACCGCAACAGGCACATACATCTGCCTCAGGCACTTCAACGAGTCTGACCTGACCCTTTAATTCCTTCTTACTGCGATAATCAATGTTCTTAAGTTCTTCGACATCAGGGTACAGAGAAACTACTTCAACATTGGCCTCTATCGTTTCATTGGCCAGTCTTTCTACTTCCCTTACCTGTTCATCAGTTAACGGACCGTTGAAATCGATCTGAATGACTTCTCCCATGTGGAAGCCGACATTCTCATAGCCAAACAACTTATGAATTAAACCGGAAACAATATGTTCACCGGTATGATTCTGCATGTTGTCAAAGCGTCTGCGCCAGTCTATTTTTCCTACTACTTTCTTACCAGTTTCCAAAGGTTTCTTACAGTAATGAACAACCCTGTCATTTACTTCCTGAACATCTACTACTTCACTGTCATCAAGATAGCCTTTATCGCTGCTTTGTCCGCCTCCCTCAGGATAGAAGATGGTGTCATCCAACACTATTTCAAATAGCCCTTTATTCTCTTCACAGGATACTACTGTGCTTTCATATTCCTTTAAATAAGCATTCTGATAATACTTCAGAGAAAAATCACTCATGTTCATCACTGTCCTTTTTATACAAAATGATTATATCAGTATTATCACCCAAATCACATTTATAACCACTTAATTAATGCAAATAAAAAGCTGCCCTTTACAGGAACAGCTCACATTGTTTACAGACTTGCGTTCAGAATGTCTAATACATCCTGCTTGCTCATTTC
>JAFRLB010000034.1 GCA_017431405.1 Erysipelotrichaceae bacterium
ATAAGGATTCTATTGAAGGCATCAGAACAATGCTCGACAATGGAGTAAACCTGATTGACACAGCTCCAGCTTATGGATCAGGATATGCGGAAAAGATCGTCGCTCAGGCAATTAAAGGTTATGACCGTTCCAAACTCCTGATTTCTACAAAAGTCGGTATCGGCAATACAACATTAAAATTTAGAAAAGGCGGCCAGGGCTTTGTCAGAGACAGTTCTTTTGACAACATTCTCTATGAATGTGAACAGTCATTACGCAGACTGGAAACAGATTACATAGATTTTTATTTCATTCACTGGCCAGATTATGATACTTCCTTTGAAGAGACAGCCAAGGCTATGCTGCAATTAAAGAAGGAAGGGAAGATCCGCTACGTTGGAGTGTCAAACTTCAGCAAAGAGCAAATTGAAGAGTTCAGCAAGTACTGTCAGATCGACGTCATTCAGCCACCATATTCCATGATGGTCAGAAAAGATGAAGAACTGATGAAATGGGCTTTGGAAAGAGGAATAGACAACTTAACCTATGGTTCATTAGGTGCAGGCATCTTAACCGGTAAGTATCGTGAAGTACCTGTCTTTGGTCCTGGTGATCCAAGAAATGGTTTCTATCCATATTTCAAGGAACCGCAGTTCTCAAAGGTCATGAAAGTACTGGAAGTAATGGATAAGGTTTCAGAAGAAACCGGTAAGCCATTAGCTGAGATAACACTGAACTGGACAACCCAGAAGGATTATGTTTCTACATCATTATGCGGTGTCAGAAATTCAATACAGGCTTTACAGGACTGTAAGGCATTTGACTGGGAACTGTCAGAATTAAATATGTCAGAAATTGATGCAGCCGTTGAAAAGTATTTGGATTTCGATGGTGCTGCACCAATAAAATAAATTAATAGAGGAGAATAAAATGAAAGTTAAGTATGTACATCCAGCTGATCAGGTAGTTGATTCAATGACTCGTCTTTACAGCAGAAACATGACCACAATCACAGGTGGTAACATTTCTGTAAGAGACGAAAACGGTGATACATGGATCTCACCAACAAGATTGGATAAGGGCTACCTGAAACATGAAGATATCTGTGTATTAAGAGCAAACGGAGAATTGGAAGGCAGATTCAAACCTTCAATTGAATATCGTTTCCACTTAGGCTTATTGGATTACATTCCAGGCTGTACAGCAGTTATTCATGCTCATTGTCCAGATGCAACCGCATTCTGTGCCTTGGACAGATATCCAAATCTGAACCTGTGGCATGCATGTAAGGAAGCTTTCAAGCCTGAAGATTTAGGCAGAGTTGACTTCTTCACACCTGGTTCTGATGAACTGAAGGATGCCATCGTTGAACAGGGCAAACAGGGCAAGTCTGTTATTTTCATGAACAACCACGGTATCTTAGTAGGTGGCAAGGACATCTATGATGCCTGGGCAAAGATCGAAATGATCGAAAAGTTAGCTACAATCGACCTGATCTCTCACAGATTAGGACCTGTTAAGGAAATCGAAGGCGACTTGGTAAGCTATGCTCGTCCAATCGAAGTAAAGCCAGCTACATTCTGCACAGTTAAGGAAAGCATCATCCGTAAGCAGGTTGCTCACTATGCATGGCGTGCTTATAACAAGGGCATCATGTCAACAATCAGCGGCAGCTACAGTGCCAAGGTTGATGACAATTCATTCATCATTACACCTGCAGGCTGTGAC
>JAFRLB010000035.1 GCA_017431405.1 Erysipelotrichaceae bacterium
AAAATCGGCGTGACCGCAATGGTCACGCCGATTCTATGTTCTTTTGAGCTGGTTATTCCTTTATTCAGGTTACTACTTCTTTGTGTAGTCGTAGAAACCCTTGCCGGCATTGACACCGGTTTCGCCCTTATCGATCTTTTCCTTTAACAGCTTACCGATCTTGTTTTCGGTTGTGCCTTCCTGCTGTGCAGCTGGTTTCATCTGGTTGATGTTATAAGCTGTTTCCAGACCAACGATGTCTAAGATCTTGAATGGACCGGCTGGAGCTGATGTAGCTAACTGCCATGTCAGGTCGATTGTTTCAGGATCAGCGACGCCATTAGCCCATAATCCCTGAGCTGCTGATAAGAATGGAACTAACATTGAGTTCAGGATGTAACCTGGCTGTTCCTTGTGTAACTGTAATGGTACCATGCCAATTGTTGTGGCGAACTTAACAACTTCGTTATAAATGTTCTGATCTGTTCCTGCATGACCCATGACTTCAGCTGTGTTGTTCTTCCAGATCGTATTTGCAAAGTGTAATGACAGATACTTTTCAGGTCTGCCTGTGTATTCAGCAAACATGCTTGGTAATAATGTTGATGAGTTAGTTACCAGGATGGTATCTTCATCAAGCAGATCCTTGAACTGGGTATAGACATCGATCTTTGCTTTTGGATCTTCTGACATTGATTCAATTACCAGATAAGCATCCTTAACAGCAGCTGCCTTGTCTAATTCAATATGTACCTTTTCTTCAAGATTCTTCTTGCCGCAGGCTAATAATTCATCGATCTGTTCAGCTGTAACAGCGCTCCATTCGCCTTTGACCATGCCTCTTGGATACATGAAAGCTCCCATTGGGTTACCAACTAAAGCCTTAGCCTGTGCCAGATCCTGCAACATTAATGCAGAGTATCTTTCGATTTTTGGTTTTGTACGTTCAATTGAACTTTCAGATCTGAGCCAGAATGTTGTGTCATAACCATAGTATGCACACATTAAGCCGATCTGGGTGCCTAATACGCCACCGCCTAAAACTACTACTTTTTTATTATTCATGTCCTTGTCCTCCAAACAGATTATACTATTAAAATATGCAGAAAAATAACATATATGAACTATATGTGAAAATATTAACAATAGTCACATGGGTTGTTGAAAAAGGGTTACATCTAAATAAAAAGTGTATAATGTTCATGGGTGATTTGAATGAAGTACGCAATTTACAGTGTTGTTGCACTGATAATTGTCATCATATTTAGTTATTTACTGGTAAGATTTCTGACTAAGAAAAAGAATGTTTCAAAAGGTAAGAAGACGTTATTGACAGCCTTAATGTCAGTACTTTTAATCGTCATTTCTTCCTTAGGTTATCTGTTACCATACAGTAAGTCCGAAGCTATAACGAAACAGTATCTGGCAAGTATGGGTTCAGTAAGTTATGAAGAAACAGGCAAGTGGATATCATATAAGAATCCTGATTCTGATAAGGCCTTCATCTTTTATCCGGGTGCTAAGGTTGATTCACACGCCTATGCACAGCTGGCAAGGGAAATAGCGAAGGCAGGCATTGATACATATATCGTAAAGTTTCCATTCCACATGGCTTTCTTTAATATGAACGCTGCAGCAGGTGTTTTAAAGGATAAGGAATATAAGGAAATATATCTAGGTGGTCATTCTCTAGGCGGGGTAGCGGCCTGCTCATATTCTTTGAAAAATGAAGAAGTAGATGGCGTTGTGCTATTGGCCTCTTATCCAACGAAAAAGATCAATTGTAAGATGTTATCGATATACGGTGACAGGGATGGCTGTCTGGAAAAGAATGTCTATGAAGATGCCAAACAGTACTGGAATGACGACAGTTTGGAAGTTATCATCAAGGGAGGAAATCACGCCAACTTTGCCCAATATGGTAAACAGAAGGGTGATAATGAGGCAACCGTAACTGCGGAAGAACAGATATCTGAAACATCTGAGGCAATCATTAAGTTCATTAAAGGGGAGTAGCGTATGAAGTTATTATTGTTATTAAGCGGCATATTCTATGCGGTATTATGTGTCTTCAGCATTGTTACCGGGTTGATTTACATGAGCGGTAAGAGAAAACTGAATCCGCTTGAATTGTCAGATAAATATGTTGAAAAGCTGAAGAACGGCAACAAGCTGGAACAGTTTACTAAGAGAATGGGGTTTGTGACTTTTGTGGTAGGAATAGTTCAGGGTTTGACGTCCTATGCCATAATCTTGGGCAGGGGTACTGGCTATTATGCTCTGGCAACTGGCTTTACCGTTTTCTCGATCTGCTCAGTATTATTCAAGTTAAAAGGTAAGATAAATGGTTTCCCGTTAATGAAACTGGCATTCTATCTGGCAATACTTGCGGTACTCATCATTTACAGAGGAGTGTATTTCTAAGTCATCATAATGATGACTTTTTATATGGTATAATGTTGCCATGAAGAAGATATTTAAGGATTGGACAGCGTTTGAAAAGATACTGTATTTCACTTCAGTAACAGTGACTACGGTAATCTCGATCATTACCCGTAGCAGTTATCTGGCCTTGATCAATGGTTTCTGTAACATGACCAATGCCATCTTAAGTGCCAAGGGCAGAATATCGAATTACTATTTCTCATTGATTGGTAATGTCATATATGCCTACATATCTTTTCAGAGCCGCTATTATTCTGAAGTAATCATGAGTGTATTTCTGGTTATACCGATAACCGTTTACGGTTTAATAAGCTGGTTAAGAAACAGAAAGAGTGATGATGAAGTAAGAATCAATAAGCTTTCAACACGGCAGATAGTCATACCGATATTATCTCAGGTGATTATGAGTATACCTTACTATTATCTGTTAAAGTACTTTAATTCGGAACTATTAGTAATATCTACCTTTGGCATGTGTGTGACCATACTGTCGTTCTACTTCATGGCCAAGGCTGATCCGATATTCAATCTGTTCTTCATCATCAATGGATTGACCAGAGTAGTAATGTGGTTAATACCAATGCTTAATGGTGATTTTTCCAATGTACCGTTATTCTTAAGCAATGTGGTATATTGTATAAATGATGCTTACGGTTTAATTAACTGGACCAGGATGGCTAAGCAACAGAGTAGGGAAGAAATGAGGAAAACTGTATGATTATAGGATTTGACATAGATGGCTGCATGACTGATGACAACCGTTTCAAACTTGAACAGTATGGTAAGTATTTATATGAGCATGGCTTACCGGAAATGGACTTGCCGTATGGTTATGAATATAAGATGTCTTTCATGAGCTGGCCTGAGTTTCAGACATTCTTCAGAGATCATCTGATGGAATACATTGAGAACATCAAACCTTTAATGTATGTTTCAGAAGTAACCCATAAGCTGCATGAAGACGGGCATAAGATCATTGTCTGTACCGGTAGAAGCGGCGGCATTGAACAAAGCGAACGTGGTGAGCAAATTAGAAAACTGACTAAGCAGTGGCTTGTTGAAAATGACATCTATCATGATGAACTGGTATTTACCGGTTTCCCGAAAATTAATTATGTCAGAAGTAAGGGCTGCGAACTGTTTGTGGAAGACTTCCCTGAAACAATTAATGACTTTGCTAAGGAGATGCCGGTACTAATATTTGATAACCCATATAATGTTGGATATAAACATGAAAATGTCACCAGAGTATTCAGCTGGTATGACATTTACCGTCACATAAAGGAAGGTAAATATTAATGGATAAGGACATTGAGGAATTAAAGGAAAAACTGAAGGATTACTATGGCACGGCAATGACCAATGGTTTTCCAATGGCCGTCTTTGAGCTTAGTGAAGTAGATGAACTGAGTGATGATGAAATAATGGAAAAAGCTGAAAGTCTTGGCTTATGAAGTAATCGTGTTAATGTATAATAGGGATGGAATAAGGAGTTTAATATGACAAATAATATTTTTGATGAAAACTGTTCATACTGCGCTGAAGGTGCCTTATTGGATGCCTTTGGAATTAAGATCGGTGAATTGCCGATGAGCAAGGTCATTCTGTTTAAGGAACAGTCACACAGAGGCAGAATCATCGTTGCCTGTAAGAGACATGTTGATGACATTTCTGACTTAAGCAGGGAAGAAAGAGCTCAGTACATGGAAGATGTAAGCCATGTTGCCTCAATTATTCATGAACTGTTCAAGCCTGATAAGATCAATTTCGGTGCCTATGGTGATACGATGCATCACTTACATTTCCACCTGGTTCCTAAGTACAAGGATGGCTTTGAATGGGGTGGCGTATTTGCGATGAACCCACAGAAGACACTGTTAAGCGATGAGGAATATGCCAAGCTGATCGAAATGGTCAGAGAAAAGCTATAGAAAAATGATCTCAGATGAAAATCTGAGATTTTTTATGGAGTTATGTTATTTGGCCTTGTGAAATGATATGGTAAAATATCAAATGAGGACTAACTTATGAATAATCTGAAATACATCTTTGTTCACGGCCTGTCCGGCTGGGGCAGTTACGATGAACAGTACGAAAGGATGCCTTACTGGGGCATGAGAGGTGGAGACCTCATTAAGAAACTCAGAAATGAAGGCTATGACTGTTACAGTGCTTCCGTATCACCTCATGGCAGTGCCTATGACAGGGCCTGTGAATTATACGGGCAGTTAGTTGGTAAGAGAAGTGACTATGGCAAGCATCATAGTGAAAGACATGGTCATGAAAGATTTGGCCGTGACTTTACAGGTAAGCCGTTAATTGAAGAATTAAATGAAGATACCAGATTAGTTATTATAGGACATTCATTTGGTGGGGCAACGATCAGAATGTTTGCCCATATCATGGCTGAAGGAGTCAAAGAGGAGCAGGATTATGACTGTTCAGATTTCTTCAAAGGCGGTAAAGGTAGTAATATTTTTGCCCTGGTAACCATTGCAGCACCGCATAACGGTACTACGGCCTATGACTTATATCAGGATCCTGACTTTGATCCTTCCAAGGTAAAGACGACCGTAATGGAAAGATTTGCCGGCAAGATGATGAGCCGCAATAATTCAAGTGGGGCTGAAAAACTGCCTTATGATGACTGTGCAGCCTATGACATGCACATTGACAATGCCTTAAGGCTAAATGAAAGATTAAAGTTAAATGAGAATACCTATTACTTCTCCCAGCCATGTAACGGTACGGAAAGAAAAGGCAATGACTATGTTCCTAGAAAGGACATGGAAGTAATGTTCTCAAGAACCAGCCGCATCATGGGCTGTTACAGCGGTAAGACCAGAGAAGGATTTGTTCTTGGGGAAGACTGGAAGATGAATGACGGTCTGGTAAATACCATTTCTTCAACCTATCCGTTCTTTAATGAACACAGGGACTTTGATGAAAATGAAATAGAAAAGGGTGTCTGGAATGTATTTGAAACCTATGAAGGTGACCCATGTCCTTACAGGGTGGCTTAATGCATAATCATGACATTCTGCCATATTATGAAAAGTTAATTAAGATGATAGAGAAACTATAGTGAGGTAATCTGATGTTATACAGAAACGACAAGTATGGAAATAAGCTAAGCGAACTTGGTTATGGCTGCATGCGCTTTACCACCAAGGGTAATAAGATCGACATTGATAAGGCTGAAAAGGAATTAATGACAGCCTATCATAATGGGGTCAACTATTATGATACGGCCTACATTTACAGTGGCAGTGAGGCTGCTCTAGGTTTGATATTGGAAAGAAATGGTATCCGTAAGAATGTCAACATTGCGACCAAGTTACCGCAATACATGATTTCCAATGCCAGTGCCTTGGACCGTTACTTCAATGAAGAATTACAGCGCTTGAGAACTGATTATGTGGACTACTACCTGATGCACCACATGACTGACCTTGTCCAGTGGGAAAAACTGAAGGCCTTAGGCATTGAGGAATGGATCAGTAACAAGAAAAAAGAAGGCAAGATCAGAAATATTGGTTTCTCATATCATGGTAATTCCGAAATGTTCATTCAGATCCTTGACGCCTATGACTGGGACTTCTGCCAGATTCAGTATAACTATCTGGATGAGAATACCCAGGCCGGCAGGATTGGTTTAGAGCACGCGGAAAAGAAGGGCATTCCGGTCATCATCATGGAACCTTTAAGAGGCGGCAAATTAGTTAACATGTTGCCGGAAAAGGCCAAGAAGCTGATTAAGGATGATGGCAGATATTCTCCTGCTGAATTAGGCTTGAAGTGGTTATATGATCAGAGTGGTGTAACCGTTGTCTTAAGTGGCATGAATTCAGTTGAAATGGTAAATGAAAACTGCCGTATCGCTTCCGAAAGTGAACCGGGATGTATGAAGGAAGACGACTTCAGTTTAATTGAAAAGGTCGTAGCCGAAATAAAGGCCAAGGAAAAGGTTGGCTGTACCGGCTGCCGATACTGCATGCCATGTGTTAAGGGAATTGACATTCCAGGCTTGTTCAGAGCTTACAATACCATGTACAGTGAGAACAAGAGCTCAGGCAGACACCAGTATGCCCAGGCCGTTGCCTTAAGAAAAGATGCCGCTTTCGCCAGCGCCTGTATTAAGTGCGGTAAGTGTGAAGCCCATTGCCCTCAAGGCATTCCAATCAGAGAAAAGATTCAGGAAGCTGATAAGGCCCTAAGACCTTGGTACTATAAGATAGGTCTGAATGTTGCCAGAAAATTCATGTTAAGAAAGAAATAGCCATCAATTGATGGCTATATTTTTTCATTTGGATATGATATTTCCCATACGGCTATGCCATAGAGATGTAATGATATGTAGTATATCAATAAGGCAGCCAGTTTCATTAAGACTGTCGGTTTAACGGTCATGTTGAAGATCAGGAAACAGTCTGATAAGGCAAATATGATGGCTGAAACAAATATAAGCTTGTTCAGCTTAACTGAAAATACAACAGTTGAGATCATGATTGAAAGATATGCCAGGGCAAACAGATACATCGGAATACTGTTGATATGTGAGTATATCAGTACAAGTATGACCGCAATGACTAAGGTTAATATTAACCAGGCCAGTTTCTGCTTTCTGTCTGGCTTGTTTTCCTTTATGAAGGTAATGGTAAAGATGATGTGCACAATCGCAAATACTGAGCCCCCAGCTACTAATGAGAAGTTGATTATTACATCTGCCATCAGACACAGGGCCAGGGCATGACAATTCTTAAGTCAAAGCGGTTCTTTTCCATTAAGAAGCCTCTTAAGGCCAGTAATAATGAAGGGGTAGAAGCACAGAACTTCAAGATGGCAGCCATTAATTTGGCATCAGGAAAGTCAGCCTGAATGTTTCTGACGGTAATGGCACAGACAAGTGTAATGCAGAAAAATAAGGCATATATACCTATTCTGATTTTTCTGTTACCTACGGCCTTATTTGCCAGAAACCAGCCGCTTCCCACTAAAATGAGGGATGTTACAGCCACAATTATTGCCTTATTCATTATTGATTCTCCCGCCTGATAGCTCAGAGTTCTAACTACCGCCAAACATAGTTTAGCATAAGGCAAAAATAATCGGGGATATAATTTGATTAGTAAGGAGCTATGGTGTTAATATTTCCATGTATCTTAAGGGGGAGTAGTACACTATGAAAAAAATACTGATTTTATTATTGAGCGCTTTAATGATCATTGGTCTTTTTGGCTGCGGCAATAAGGAAGAACAGAGTGAACCTGTTAAGCCGCAGGAAGAAACAGAGCCAACTGAACCAGAAACAAAGGAAGAAAAGAAGATCCTTGTTCTATATTTTTCCAGAACCGGTGAACAGTATAATGTCGGTGTAATTGATAAGGGAAATACTGCCATCGTAGCTGAACTCATAGCTGAAAAGACAGGCGCTGATCTGTTTGAAGTATTACCGGAAAATGACAATTATCCTACAACCTATGATGCCTTACTGGACGTTGCCAAAGAAGAACAGAACAGTAATGCCAGACCGGCATATAAGGGAACCATTGACTTAAGCAGTTATGACACTGTATTTGTTGGATCACCTGTATGGTGGGGTGACTGGCCAATGATCATGTATACGGTATTTGAGAATAATGACTTTAACGGCAAGACCCTAATTCCATTCTCAACTCATGAAGGCAGCGGTCTGTCAGGTTTTGACTCAAAGTTACAGAAGGCCTGTCCAAATTCAACAGTATTAAAGGGCTTGGGCATCAGAGGTTCTGAAGCCCAGAACAATACCGAAGAAGCTAAGAGTAAGGTTAATTCCTGGATTGAAGAATTAGGATATTAGGAATTGAATTCACAAAGTGAAGTGTAAAAGAGGTAGTAAGATAGACATGAAGTTAAGACAGGTTATCGACATTCTGACGGTAGTGATAATGCCTTTGTTAATGGCCTATTCATTAATAGGTGATTTTTTTCATGAAATAGCCGGCATTGTCATGATGTGTCTGTTCATTACTCATCTTTGCTTAAACAGGAAATGGATGTTCAACATTTTCAAAGGTAGGTATTCACCTAGAAGAACAGTTCAGACAGTAATCAATCTCTTACTGATCCTGTTCATGTTACTACAGCCGGTAAGCGGCATCTTAATGTCAAAGTACGTTCTTAAGGAAGTAACACTGCCAGGCATCAGTTCACTAGTCAGAACCGTTCACTTAGCCCTGTCGTATTGGGGTTACTGCCTTATCAGCATCCATGCTGGGATGCATATTGAGCCGGTAATGTTAAAGGCTAAAAGGAAAAAGAAAAGCACATATGATGTGCTGAATGTATTAATGTTGGTAGTAGCTGTATATGGCTGTTACGCCTTCATTAAGCGAGGTTTTCCAGGCTACATGTTCTTACAGAATGCCTTTGTGTTCATCGATTTTTCTGAACCAATAGTATTCTTCATTGCCGATTATCTGGCCATCTTAATACTGTTTGAAAACATTGGCCGCTTACTCAGCAAATTAAAATAATCAATCCGAATTACGGTATTCCACAGGTGTCATGCCTGTGGTTTTTTTGAATACGTTATGAAAGTAAGGCTGGGAAGAAAAAGCCAGATAGTTACAGATGTCCGCTATTGATCTGTCAGTATATTTCAATAAGGCCTTGGCTTCATCTATCTTACGGTTGGTAATGTATTCGCCAATGGTACTGCCGGTTTCCTTCTTGAACTGCTCAGAAAGAGCAGACTTACTGCGGGAAGAAAATTCTATTACATCCCGGGCTGTCAATGGTTCATTGAGATGCTGAATGATGAAGTTGGTACAGCTCTGAATGACCGGGGAAAGCTTGTAAGGGAACATGTACTTGCCGATCTGATTTGTAAAGTCGATGACCATGTTATATTGCAGGACGTAGACTTCTTCCATGGTGCTTAAGGTCTCACACTGTTGTGTATAGGTATCAATCGTGTAGTAAGCCTGTTCAACCGGGACTCCTGAAGGTATGGCGGCCATCTTGCCGATCATGGCTACTAAGCCAATGAAAATGTTCTTTACTTGTCTTAATTCATTTTCCGCCAGTTTTCCTTCATTGAAGCTCTGTCTGTTTACTGATTCCAGAAGAAAATTTCTTACCTTTTCCACATTGCCCTGTCTGATGTATTCCAGCATGGTCATTTCAAACTGGTAGGTGCCGTGAACCATTTCATAGTCTCTGGCATCATACATCGTATTGGCTAAGTTTGCCCCTATTACTTCCCGGTAAGACTCTCTGATAAAGCGTTCCTTGTTCTGACTTATCCACTTATTTCGGCTTTTATCCATTATGTTTTCCTCTTTGGATAAATTCATAATAAACCGTCCAAAAACATATTACAAGAGAATGGCTTTCTTATAATATAAAATCAGGTAAACAAATATGGAATATAACTTTAATAAGAACTGGATCTTTACAGATTCCAATGGAAACAGTAAGCAGATAGACTTGCCATATGATGCCATGATTCATGAAAAGAGAATGGACGACTGTCTTAATGGCATTAGCAGCGGATATTTCCCTGGCGGTAAGTACATCTATGAAAAGGACTTCAACATAAGTGAAGATGAACTTGATAAGGTGTTCATCGTTCACTTTGAAGCAGTATATCAGAACTGTCTGGTAAGCGTTAATGATGTTGAATTATGTCACCATAAATACGGCTACAGCAGTTTCGATGTAAATATTACTCAAGCGATTAAGCAAGGTATTAATCACATCAGGGTAAGCGTGGATAATTCACTTGAACCAAACTGCCGCTGGTATTCAGGCAGTGGGATTTTCAGAGATGTAACGTTAAGAATCGTTGATGAAGATTACATAAATCTGTTACAGGTTGAAACATTGTCATATGAACCGGCAATCATCAGAGTCAAAGCTGAAACAGTTAGGAATTCTGAGGTTAAGGTAGATATAAGCTTTAAGGAAGAAAAAGTCTATAGTGGTAAGCCGGGAGAAATACAAATTGTAAATGCCAGATTATGGGATGAGGATCATCCTGATCTGTATGAAATAAAGGTAAGTTCAGCTAATGACGAAAAGGTCATTAAATACGGCATCAGAAAGCTGGAATGGGGAGCTGATAAGGGCTTACTCATAAATGGCAGGGAAGTTCTTCTAAGAGGAGGTTGTATCCATCATGACCATGGTGTCATCGGGGCCAATGAGTATTACGACAGTGAATACAGAAGGATCAGGATCTTAAAGGAGAATGGCTTCAATGCCATAAGAATGGCTCATAATCAAGCTTCGGAAATGTTGCTAGGCATATGTGATGAACTAGGAATGTATGTAATGAATGAAGCCTTTGACGGCTGGTATGTTCCGAAGACCTATCATGACTATTCACGCTACTTTGAAGAGTGCTGGAAGGATGACTTAAAAAGCATGGTTACTTCCAGCTACAATCACAGTTGTGTCATTATGTATTCCATTGGTAATGAAGTATCGGAAACAGCCAGTGAAAAGGGCGTGGAAACATGTGCAATGTTAAGAAGATATGTTAATGAACTTGATCCTTCCAGACCCGTCACAGCCGGCATAAACGTACTGTTAAATGTCTACAGTAACATGGGCATGGGAGTATATAAGGAAAAAGGTGAATATCAGCCTGCTCCGCAGAAGAAGACAAAGAGATACAGGGAAAAGAAAACCGGCTCAGCCTTCTTCAATGCAATGGCGCAGAAACTTGGCTCATTAATGTTCTTCATGAGCAAGGGCAAGAAAGGCGATAAGGCCAGTAAGGGAGCCGGTGATAACCTGGATATTCTGGGTTTGAATTATGCTTCTTCAAGATATGATGAGGACGTCATTAACTATCCTGACAGAATGATGGTTGGCAGTGAAACAATGGTCGCTGACTTACCATATAACTGGGAAAGAGTTAAGAAGTATCATCAGCTGGTTGGTGACTTTGTCTGGTCAGCATGGGATTACTTAGGTGAGGCCTGCATCGGTGACTGGAGTTATGCCTCCTATAAGGGCTTACCGCTACTTGCCGGGCAGGGCATGATCGACATCACCGGTAAGCCGTTAGCGGCGATGAGCTACATGCAGGTTGTCTGGGGCTTAAGAAAGAAACCGTACATTGCCTTAAGACCAATCAATCACTTTGATGAAGAACCGCACAAGGGTTCATGGCAATTCACCAACGCCATTGACTCCTACAGCTGGCAGCCATATGAAGGTAAGAAAGCGGTATGTGAAGTATATTCGCAAGGTGAATATGTAGTATTAAGTCTTAACGGCAGGGAAATCGGTAAGAAACAGTTAAAGAAGTTCAAAACAATGTTTGAATTCAAATATGCATCCGGTTGTCTGACTGTTAAGGCATATGACAGAAACGGCAACTTCATTTCCGAAAGTAAGCTGGAAACAGCCGGTAATGAAACTGTCATTACATTAAGAAGTGACAAAGAAAACATCAGGGTTGATGAACTGTGTTATCTGGAAGTGGAATTTACCGATAAAAAGGGCAATCTCAAGCCATATGTTGAGGTGCCGCTTAAGATAGAAACAAGCGGTAACGTTGAATTATTGGGCTTTGGAAGTGCCCTATGTAAGACAGATGAAGGTTTTAACAGTAATGTACACCATTCTTACCGTGGCAGGGCATTAGCTGTAATAAAGGGAAAAGACGCTGGTAAGGCGAAAGTCAGGATCAGCTCTGAAGGATATGAATCAGTAGAAAGGGAACTGGTAGTTGTAAATGGAAACGAAAGGCTTTTTAAGTAAGGGATTGTTTGAAAAGGACTTCATGAACAGTAAGACTGATCCTGAGGTCGTAAACAGAAAAGAACGTGTATTCGGTCATCTCATTGGACCTTTAGGTCTGATATTTGTCGTAAACACCATCGCCGCATTGGTAGAGAAGTTCTTCACTCAGCAGACCGGTGCGATCTATGGAGTTGAGAATGTCGACATGATCATGAAGATGGGCGGCAGATACGAAATCGTAATGACCTTAGCTAAGATACTGGCTGTAGGTGCCGGCTTATTCAATGGCTGGCTGTTACAGCACACCAAGTGTAAACAGGGCAGAATGCGTCCATGGAATCTGATCTTCGGCTTTGTTTCTATCATTGTTGGATGTCTGATCTTCTTATTTGCCGGTCAGAACATCGGTGAAGGTTACTGGTATTACTTCTTCTTCCTGTTAATCGTCTATCATACGGAAGGAAGCTGTTTCTTCTATCTGTACAGAGATAACATCGTTTCCCTGTCTACCAGAAACGTTGAAGAAAAGGCCAAATTACAGTATTACCGTAAGTTATGCTGGACCTTATTATCAGGTATTATCATCGGTATGCTCATTAACATGGTCGTATTGCCACTGTGGCTGGAAAAAGACATCACCGGTTATCCAAAACTGATGATCGCCTTGTCAATCATTGCCATACCTCTACTGTTATTAGAATACTTCTATACCAGAGAAAGAGTATCAGAAGACGTTGCCTTAGAACATGAGGCAACTGACATTCCGGTAAAGACACAGTTAAAGGCCTTATTCTCCAATAAGTACTATGTCATTCTGACCATCGTTGCCACTGTAATGACTGTCGTAGACAGCTTCAAAGGCGGAAACGTTCAGTACTTCTATGTTAAGTTCTTATTAAACGGTGCAGAGAATCCAATGATGTATACCATCTTCCAGGTTGTTACAGGTATTCCTGCTGGTATCGGTGCTTTCATTGTCTACCCATTGGCTAAGAAATACGGCATTAAGAACGTTACCGTTGTCGGTTATTCATTATGGTTATTAGGCAGTGTCATCGGTCTTATCTGGCCAAGTGAAATGATTCCGGTCATGGTTGGCGGTTTCATTAAGAATGTCGGCATGTTGCCAAATGCCTATGTTGCGGCAACATTAATGTGTTATGCCTTTGACAGTATCGAAGCCCAGTCAGGCTTCAGACTTGAAGGCTTAATGGGTGTTTCAGTAATCGCCGCCATTCAGGCTCTGATCAGTGCACCGTTTGCCGGTGGCTTTGAAGCAATGTTATTAAAGCTTGGCTTCGTTGATGTCAACGGTGTCATGCCTTCTAATGATGTCATCAGATTCATTGTCATTTCATTCTATGTATTTGACATTGTTCTGGCCGCTGTTGCCGTACTGTTATTACCAAGAGTTGATGTTGAAAAGCATCTGCCTGAAATAACGGCTACTCTTGAACAGCGTAAGAAGGAAGCTCTGGAAGAACAGTCTGCGTAACATGAAGAAACGTGTTGGAGTTTATATTGAGAAAAGAAAACTGGAAATGAGGTAAGTTATGAGCAGATTCAGACTATTTGGGAATAAGACCCCTGAAATAACAGATTCAGAAAGAGCACACCGTAAGATTGCCTTTGAGGCAGCTTGCGAAGGCATTGTATTACTTAAGAATGATGGGGCATTACCTCTTAGAAATGAGAAAATCGCTCTGTATGGTGCAGGTGCCAGAATGACTGTTAAGGGCGGCACCGGCAGCGGCAACATGCAGGAACGTTACAGCGTAAATATTGAACAGGGTCTGAAGATTGCCGGTTACCAGTTGCGCAATACCAGCTGGCTGGACCGTTATGACAGCCAGTATGAGCAGGAAAAGGAAGCCTGGAGACTGGGAATTGAGGAAAGAATCAAGGGTTACAAGCCTTGGGAAGTTCAGAGAATGTTTGATGAAGTAATTCATGTTACTCAGCTTGAATTCCCAATTGGTGATGAAATAAGAGAGAGTGATCTTTCCAAGGAAACCGATACAGCCATTTATGTCGTTGCCAGACAGGCTGGAGAAAGTAAGGACAGAGAATTGAAGAAGGGTGATTACTATCTTTCAGATGTTGAAGAAAAGAATATCAGATTACTGGCTGAAAGCTATGAAAAGCTGATTCTGATCATCAACAGCCCAGGCATCGTAGATTTAAGTGTATGCGATGAAGTAAAGGTCAATGCCATTGTCTATCTTGGTCAGGCTGGTGAAGAAGGCGGTAATGCCTTAGCTCAGTTATTAAAGGGCACGGTTAACTTCTCAGGGCACTTGGCAGACAGCTGGGCCATGAAGTATGAAGATTATCCATACGCCAATGAATATGGCAAGTTAGGCAATGTCATGAGCCAGGATTATAAGGAAGGCATCTATGTCGGTTACCGCTGGTTTGACATTAATGACATTGAACCTAGATATCCATTTGGCTATGGCTTAAGTTATACGGATTTTGAAATTGAAAAGAAAAAGGCTGAACTTAACGGCTCAGTATTAAGCATCGATTTTACAGTAACAAATACCGGTAAGTGTTCAGGTAAGGAAACAGTTCAGGTTTACTTAAGAAGACCTTCAGTCAGATATTTAAGTGAAAAGAACGCGCTGGTTGGCTTTGTTAAGACAGATTTAATTCCAGCCGGCAAAAGCCAGACTGTAACAGTCAGTTTCGATTTGAAAGACTGGGGCTGTTACGATGAAGAAAAGGCCTGTAAGATCCTGGAAAAGGGTGAATACGGCATCTTTGTGGGTAATAACAGCCGTAACTGTAACGCAATTGCGGTAGTTGAGTTAAAAGAAGATGTCATTGTTGAAAAATTAAAGAATGTAATGCCGTTACTGAACCGCTTTGAACTGTTCAAACCGGAAATTGAAAAGACAGTATACGCAAATAACGTTGAAAGATTTGTTTTAGATTCAGAAACAATTGAAACAGCATGTCATGAATATGGTGATAAGGCTCCGGTCATTAAGAGTGAAAAGACCAGGGAAAGTCTTAATAAGCTTAGTGATGATGAATTAATTGAACTTTGTGTTGGGGCAGGATTCAGCGGCTTGGGTTATAACGTAACACCAACCGCCGTAGGCAGAACCAGCATAAACCTCTTGAAGAAGGGCATCCCAAATGTGAACTTCTCTGATGGTCCGGCCGGCTTGAACTTATGTCCAAAGAATGCCTACAGTAAGCTGGGAATTCCAAGTTACATAGATGAAATTCCAAAGGACTGGCAATGGGGCTGGATCAAGAAAATGGAACCGTTATTACTGGCAAGAGATGGTAAAGGCTTAAGAGTATACCAGTACATGACAGCCTTCCCATCTACCACCTTGCAGGCGCAGAGCTGGAATGTGGAATTATTAAGAAAGATCGGCAAGGCCATCGCTGATGAAATGGTACTTACAGGTGTAACCTTATGGCTGGCACCGGCCATGAACATTCACCGTAACCTGTTATGCGGCCGTAACTTTGAATACTATTCAGAAGACCCATTTGTTTCAGGTACAATGGCTTCAGCCATAACTGAAGGTGTACAGTCAGTTAAGGGTGTTGGTGTAACCATTAAGCACTTCTGCTGCAACAACCAGGAAGGCAAGCGTGAGACAATGAGTGAAAACGTTAATGAAAGAGCATTAAGAGAGATTTATCTCAAGGGCTTTGAAATTGCGGTTAAGAAGGCCAAGCCTTGGGCCGTAATGACTTCCTACAACCTGGTTAACGGTGTTCATACCTACGCAAGTAAGGATCTGTGTACAGAGATCTTGCGTAATGAATGGGGCTTTGAAGGCCTGGTAATGACGGACTGGGGTGCCACAAAGGTTGAAAGTGATGGTAATGTTAAATGCATGAAGTCAGGAAACAATCTGATCATGCCTGGTGATAATAATGTTAAGAAGGATCTGAAGAAGGCACTGGCAAATAATCAGATTACAAGAAAGGAACTGGAATTCTGTGCGGCTGATGTATTGAATGTCATCTTTAACAGTAATGTCTGTGAGATATAAGAATGAACCCATTTCTACCACTAAATGAATACATACCTGATGGCGAGGCTCATGTTTTTGGGGACAGGGTGTACCTGTATGGTTCTCATGACGCGGCAAACTCAAAGCGTTTCTGCATCAACGACTATGTTGTTTATTCCGCAAAGATCGATGAACTGAAACACTGGGTCTGTCATGGAAAGTCCTATCTTAAGAAACAGGATCCTCACAGTATCAACGGTAAGGAAGTTGATTTCTATGCCCCGGATTGCGTCAAGGGCAATGATGGCAGATACTACCTGTACTATTGTGCAATGGGGCCAAATACCGAAAATTTCGGACCAATATCTGTCGCCGTATCTGATAAACCTGAAGGACCGTTTGAGTATCTTGGTGATGTCAGATATCCGGATGGCAAGGTAGTAAGAGATTTCCTGACCAATGATCCAACCGTATTGAATGATGAGGGTAAGATCTATCTCTATTATGGCTGGGGCTTGGCCAGAGATTTCGGTAATAAGCTAATGAAACCGATCTACAATGTCGTTCTTAATAAGCTTACTCATAGAACCATGAAGGAAGTAAAGGAAGCTGAACCAAGCATATTGTCATGTGCGTTTGTGGAATTAGATGAGGACATGTTGACGGTCAGGGAAAAGCCAAAGGCTGTTCTTGACAGTATGAGTACAGCGGATAAGAAATCTGAACTGTATCATCATGCCTTCTATGAAGCACCTTCAATAAGAAAGATCGGTAAGCTGTATTATCTTGTTTACTCATCAGGGCAGAATAATGAACTGGCCTATGCCACTTCCCTGTATCCTGATCATGGCTTTGAATACAGAGGTGTGATCATTTCCAACAGTGATTTGGGCTATGAAGGAAACAAGATCAGAAAGAATAATGCTTCTACCATTCATGGCTGTATTGAGGAAATAAACGGGCAGTATTATGTGTTCTATCACCGCTGTACCAATAACACTGACTATTCCCGCCAGGCCTGTTGCGAAAGAATAGAGATTGATGAAACAGGCTTTATAAAACAGGTTGAGATGACTACTTCAGGTGCCTTTGAAGGAATGATTTCTGCTAAGGGAACATATAATGCCGGGTTATGTTGTAACCTGATAACACCGCAAGAGATACCTCTTGGCATTGGCAAACAACAATCAGAGCCGCGAATAACTGAGAAAGACGGAACATTGTATCTGGCAGGCATGAAACCCGGTACCAAGGCAGTTTACAAGTATTTCGATTTAAGCAATACGGAAAAGATAAAAGTAAACTATACTGGTGACTGTGTCATTAAGGTTAATGGCAATGTTCTTGAAAATAATGAAGCAGCAGTTAATCAGAAGGACAGAGTCATTGAAATAGAAGTTGTAAAGGGAAACTGTGACATACATTCATTTGAATTAAAGTAAAAAGTAGCGGATATCCGCTACTTTCTGTTTTTCATGCCCCAGTCACATAATTTGTCCAATACCTTTACCAAGGAGCGTCCTCTATCGGTAAGAGAGTATTCTACCTTAGGCGGTATTTCCGGATACATGTGTCTGGTAATTAATTCATCCTTTTCCAGTTCCTTGAGGGTCTGACTTAAGGTCTTATCAGATATCTTTTTCAGATACCGCTGCATCTGATTGAATCTGACCGGTTCATATTCCATTAAGCAGTATAAAATAATCGGCTTATACTTGCCGTTTATAAGTGAAAGAGTATAGCTGTAGCCAGTTGTTTCAAAATCGGCATTGTCAATGTTCTTGTTCATACTTTCCTTAAGGTAAGTACCTTTCTGAAATGATGGTACTTGTTAATGTTTCCTTTACCAATATAATAATATTTAGAAAAGGATGGTTTGTAAAGAGTATGAAAAGAGATTTAGGAGTTGTTGATGCAGTATATCCAATGCCGGTGTTAATGGTTGCGGCATATGATGAAAACGGTAAGGTAAATGTCATGAACGTTGCCTGGGGTCAGATCGCTGATGATGACAAGATAATTCTGTTCATTGGCGAAGGCAAGAGAACATGGTTGAACATATTGGCTTCAAAGGCCTTTACAGTTGCCTTAGCTGATGAAGAACACATGGACGTAGCTGATTTCTTCGGTATCGCTTCAGGAAACAGAATCAATGACAAGTTTGAAAGAACCGGTTATCACGCTGTTAAAAGTGACAAGGTCAATGCACCAATCATTGAAGAATTCCCGGTAGTAATGGAATGTGAATTACTGGAACACCTGAAAGATGAATATGTATCAGCCATCGTTGGCAAGATCGTTAACGTAAAGGCTGAAGAAAAGGTTCTGAATGAAAAGGGCAAGGTTGATGTTACAAAATTACATGCCTTAATGTTCGACCAGTTCCAGAACGGCTACTACTCAACCGGTGAAAAAGTTGGCCAGGCCTGGAATGCCGGCAAGGATCTGATGAAGAAATAATCAAAGAGCTTCGGCTCTTTTTTTCTGGTGTATAATATAGTCAAAAGAGGTAAAAGATAATGAAGACAGAATGGTATAAGAATGCGGTAGTATATCAGATCTATCCTTTCAGCTATAAGGATTCCAATAATGATGGCTGGGGTGACATTGAAGGTATAATCTCCAAGCTCGATTACATAAAGGATCTGGGTGTTAATGCGATCTGGTTTTCACCTTTGTATAAATCTCCTGACTATGACTATGGCTATGACATCAGTGACTATAAGGACATTGATGAGAAGTTCGGAACAATGGCTGACTTTGACAGATTGCTTGAGGAATGTCATAAGAGAGATCTGAAGGTGATCATGGACATGGTAATTAACCATACTTCGATTGAGCACCCATGGTTTAAGGAAGCTCTTTCTTCTCCAGATTCACCATACAGAGATTACTACATAATCAGAAAGGGCAAATGGGTCAAGGATAAGCTACTTCCGCCAACCAACTGGGCATCTACATTTACAGGAAGCGCCTGGGAAAGAATTGGTGAAACTGATGAATTCTACCTGCATCTGTTCTGTAAGGAACAGGCAGATCTGAACTGGGAAAATGAAAATGTCCGAAAGGAAATAATCGATATTCTGAACTTCTGGCTAAGTAAGGGCGTTGATGGTTTCCGTTTTGATGTCTTTAACATGTTCTCCAAGACATATCCATTCAAGGATGACAATGATCCTAAGTCCTTCCAGAAAGGAGCGCAGTACTTTGTCGATGGACCAAGAATGCATGAGTTTCTTAAGGAATTGAATGAGAAGTCACTTTCACTTTTCGACAGTTATACGGTTGGCGAATCGTTTAATCCTTCTGAGGAAGCCTGCCTGGAATATGTAAGAAAGAGCAATAATGAGCTTGATACGATCTTTAACTTTGCCCATTTCGCTTCTGACAATATCGCTAATAAGCAGTTTTTTAAGAAGCCGTTTAACATCAGACAGTTTAAGGATGGCTTGTTCAAACCACAGAGATCATACTATGGTGAAGGCTGGAACACATTAGTCTTAGAGAATCATGATAATCCAAGGAGTGTAAGCCGTTTTTCCATAGAGACGGATAAATATCATTATGAGGCTGCAACATTCTTAGCAACCATAACCTACATGGGCTTTGGCATACCGTTCATTTACATGGGGCAGGAAATTGGCATGACTAACTGCGACTTCAAGAGCATTGATGATCTTAAGGATCCGGTAAGTCACTTTGTCTATGACTTAATGACCAGTTATGGCATGCCTAAGAAGTTAGCTTTCAGCTTCATTAAGTATGGGGCCAGAGATCATGCCAGAGTGCCGATGCAATGGAATGATTCGGTAAATGCCGGTTTTAATGAAGGCACAAAGCCATGGCAATGCATCAACCCGGAATATAAGAAATACAATGTTGAAAAGGATCTTAACAGTGAGAAGTCAATCTATAGATATTATCAGAAGCTGTTAAAGATCAAGAAGGAAAATAAGATCGCAGTATATGGGCGTACTGATGAATATGACCACGACAATAATAAGATAATTGCCTACAACCGTACCTATGAAACCAAGAGGCTGTTTGTGGTAGGTAACTTCAGTAAGAAGAAAGTCAGTTACGACATTCCTATCTGGGCAGTCAGAAAGATATTAATTAATAACTACGATAAACTGACAGTGAGAGGAACAACTATAACGCTTGAACCTTATCAGGCAGTGGTATTTGAAGAAGAATAACAACTAAATAACGAGGTATGACAGTATGGGAAAGGCACCTGTTAAGAAAGTACTGGCAGTAAGAAAGTTTAAGGACCGCGGGGAACCGAGAGAGGCATTCAACCGGATTTTTGAAGACGCACAGAAGCACACGGATGAATTCAATGTCATTTCATTCTATGGCATTGGCGGTTTCGGTAAGACCAGATTGATAAATGAATTAGCCAGACAGCTGGATGACTATAATTCCAATAACAAGTATCTAAGTAAGATAGCTCATGTAACATATGACTTCTCAAGAGGTACGGAGAAGATGTTTGTTCTTGGCAAGTTAAAGTATCTGCTTAAGAAGCAGGGGCTTTCCTTTCCTTACTATGACTCTCTGGAAGCCGCCTATAACATCAAGTGCGGTAACCCGGTATATAAAACGGTTGGTGAAACGGAACTCATTGATAATCCGATGATTTCCATTGTGGCCAAGTTCATTCCAGGAGCCAGCACAGTTCTTTCTTCCATTAAGACCGGTAAGACCATAATGGAAGAAAGTGCTAAGTATTATAAGAAAATTGAAAAGCTGTGGAATGTGGACAGTAAGAACCTGGAAAATGAGATCAAGAGCATTGGCAGACTGGAGATAAATGAACTGGAAGACAAGGCTTCATACTATTTTGCCCAGGACCTCATCAAGAATACGGAAAGCGTATCTGATGAGTTCAGATTACCGGTAGTCATTTTCTTAGATACATATGAAGAGCTGGTTAACTCCTATAAGTCAGCCGGTTTTGCCAGTGCCTATGACATCTGGCTAAGAGAAGACATCGTTAAGGCTGTACCTGGTATCTTATGGGTAATAGGCGGCAGAGAAAGACTCAGATGGGAAGAGGAAGATGACTTCTGGGATGGGGCCATTGATGAGCATGAACTGGGCGACTTGTCCAGGGAAGACTCCTTTGACTTCTTAAGAACAGCCGGCATTCCTGAAGAACTGCTTGATGACATTTACAGTGTTACCGGGGGAACACCGTTGTTTTTGGATTTGAATGTTACGACATACTATGAGCTTTTATCAGCAGGTAAGGAAATCACCAGAGACTCGTTTGGTGCCAGTAAACAACAGGTCATCGAAAGATTCTTAAGATATATGAATCAGGAAGACCAGTACATCGCCAAACTCTTAGCAGTACTGGAAAACTGGAATGATGAAGAGGCTGAAACCATTGGCAAGAAGATTCTGCCGGTTTTTTACCGTGAAAACTATAACAACTTCATTGAGCATACCATCATCATAAAGGATAATGAACAGCGCTATTACATGCATCAGCAGGTAAGAAAGGTCATTCTTGATGCCGCAATTGAAGCTGATGCAGAAATGGTTAAGGACATATATGTGGAGAAAGTCAGATATCTGGCAAACAGAAACTGGCAGAAAATGGATGTTTCAGAACGCTTCTCATTGACCGATAAGGTAATAAGCGTTTTTGAAAATGCCGGATTCAGTGAGAAGGAGCATAATGAACTCGGTGAGATCTGTTATCCGCTTTTTACTTCATTTCTTAAAGAAGGACTGTATACAAGGACATATGAAATATTCCACCGCTTAAGTAAGACCGTTGAACCGGGGTATGCGGGATATTACTCTTATAACTATAATCTGGCCCTGGCCTGCTATAACTGTTCCCACTACCGTGACTCTGCAGGCATGAGCAATGAAGGCTTACAGGCTGTAAGAAGAGCATACATGGAAACCAGACTGTGGTCGGATCAGAAGCAGGCCTTAAGATTTGCCGGGCAATGTAAATCACTTGAGGTACAGCTGATCATGGAAACCGGAAAGTTTGAAGAAGCTCTTGAAGTGGCTAAGGAAAACTACAGTAAGGCTTGTAAAGAATTTGGTGAAGAGAGTAAGGAAGCCATCAGACAACTTAACAGCATCGGTACCGTTTATGATAAAATGGGAAACCATGAAGTGGCCCTGGACACATACAGAAAAGTATATGAGCAGGCCTGTAAGGTTTATGGCAGTGAAAACGAGTACACAATGGTTTCTCTCAATAACATTGCCAATGATTATTATAATCTTAAGGACTATGTCAGAGCATTTGAAACATATAGCCAGGTTTACACGATCAGAAGCAGATCATTGGGGACTAATGATCGAAGCACATTAAAGTCATTAAACGGCATGGCCAGAAGTGAACTGGCAAGCAGTAAGTTTGCAGAAGCAATAGAACTGTATGAAAAGCTCTTGGCAGATTGTGAAGGCATATATGAAGGTAATGACTACGGTTTCTTGGAGGAATTGGTTGTTGCCTATAAGCATGTTGATAAGAGTAAGGCCATTGCGACAGCTAAGAAGCTGGCAGATATTTATGAATCATACTATGGCAGTAGCCATTATCTGACTATTTCCGCAGTAAGAAGATTGAATGAACTTGAAACAGGTGAATCAGCTGAGGAAAGCCTGAAACAGTTGAAAACGTCCATTATAAGTACTGATGACTTGTTTACCGCTGGTGAACACTATGAAACACTTAATGACTATGAAGCAGCCATAAAGTATTATTTACAGAACTATCAGATTTTATCCGCTTCATCTGCTTTATATAAGACGCAGGAAAGTGAAATGCTACTTACCATCAGTAAGCTTGGGGCATGTTACTTCTGGAGTGAACATTTTACGGAAGCGCTCCGTTATTATGAAGAGTATTATGATTACTGTCTTAAGCATGAGGGAGTTACGAGTCAGAATACCTTACTGGGGTTAACTAATGTCTGTCAATGTCTGGAGTTTTCCGGGAAATATGACAGATTACTGGATGAATTACCTAAGCTGTTGGAAGCTTACAGCGATGATGAGAAGATGTTCTACCGGCAGAAGTTTGTCTTGGCCTTCGCCTATCTGATGAAAGACAGGAAAGATGAATGTTACAGGGAACTTAGGGACATCTATGAAAACAGAGAAGTCGTAGAAGAAGGAAGCGATAAGGCCAATGAGTATGAACACATGGCAATGGTAAGAGAAAACCCGACTCTCATTTTCTCTCAGGAAACGATCATGTTGAAAGAGATCATCAGGTTTACTGAAGAAAGGGATAAGGCACTTAATGAATTCTATTCTGAAGCTCTTGAACAACGCCGAAAGGTCATTGAAACTCTGACAAAGTAAATATTATTATCACAAAAAGCCGATCTTCATGAAAATCGGCTTTTAAAATGATTGGATCAAGCTTTAAAGATTTACTTTAGGTTACACTCTCTAAGGGCATATAGCTTATGAACATAAAACCCCTTGATCAGATCTTAGCTGATTAAGGGGTTATTCTTAAATTTCAGTTACATTAATTGTTCCCAGACTTTTTTCTGGTATCTGTCGGAGAAATAAGTGTGCTTATAGTCGATTGGTTCAATTTCAAGATCCATTTTGTCGCAGCAGTTAATTAATGTGGTGCCTGAAGGATGTTCTATTTCTCTCTGGAAGTCACCGTATCTTTCATGAACATGGCCATATAACATGTACTTAGGCTTATATACATTTAACAGCTCTTCGAAGCACTCAAAGCCCTTATGCGGTAAGTCTTCTCTGTCCCCATAATGTCTTAATGGGGCATGGGTTACCAATACGTCAAATCCACCCATTACCTTTAAGGCTCTTCTGAGCTTCCTTATTCTCTTTTTCATTTCCTCTTCGGTAAACATGCACTCGCCATCCTTATAGCGTAAACTGCCTCCTAAACCTAAAAATCTGACGCCGTTAAAGTCATAGATCTTATCTTCAATGTTGAAGCAGCCTGCCGGTGGGTTGGTAAGGTAACTTAAGTCATGGTTACCCTTGATGTATAACAGAGGCTTCTTGACCATTGTTACTAAGAAATCCAGGTATTCTCTGTCTAAATCACCGCAGGAAACTACCAGATCTACGTCCTTTACCATCTTAGGCTGGAAATAGTTCCATAAAGCATCATTCTCTTCGTCCGCTACTGCCAGTATTTTCATTGTTGTTTTTCTCCAATTATTCCACTTATTTCAAATAATGCCTTACCATGTTCATCAAGACTTTCATATTCAGGCATTTCCCCAACTACATTGTCATTGAGCCAGTCCATGGCAATGATCTTATGATCACTTAATCTGCCTGACTTCTGTTTTCTGATTACCATGTTCTGACTTCTTAATTCACCGTCAAACGGTGAGATGAGTTCTTTCTTCAACAGATCCTTATAGGTGCTTAAGGTCTTTCTGGTATAGTAGGAAAGATCCTTGGAAACCTTTATGTTAAGAACATCGTGTGATAAGCCCCACCACAAGAACAGGGACTGATCATTGTTGATGTTATAGTCAAAAGTACCGTTGGCAATAGGAGCTACGATCTTTTCGTAATACTTGCCCCAGTTCCATATCGGTGCACCATAGTTTGTGATTTTATCATCCTCTAATTTGAAAACACCGAATTCTCTGTTTTCAGAATTTGGTTCTTCCACATCATAACCGCTGATGATGGAAATGTTTTCCTTCTTTATTTCCTTCCTCCAGTCATCGTTTACCCAATAGACATGAACCTTTATCTGTGGGTCAATTGCGGCTGCGCCTAAGGCAAAGGCATTCAGATTGGAAATTGTACCATAGATTGGGTAGTCAGTCAGATAGGCAATCTTGTGATTATCACATAACTGAGCAGCTAAGATTCCTAACAGGAACTTAACTTCAAACAGTCGGCCGTAATAGGTTCTGACCAGGTTACTGCTGGTGTTAATGACACAGTCAAAGAAGATTACGTCCTTATGTTCAGCGGCGCATCTTACTATGGTATTAAAATGTGCAGCTGAGGTCGCAAAGACGACCTTGGCACCTTTTTCAATCGCATCTTCTACGGCTGCGACTATTTCCTTTTCGCTGTCACAGTCAACATAGCTCCAGGTTTCCACAATGCCGTTCATTGTTTCCTGAAGATACTGTCTGCCTGCTTCATGTTCCCTGTCCCAACCGGATACTGATGGGGAACCGGCTAACAGGAAGGCGATTTTTAGTGGCTTGTCTTCACTGTATGAAGGACCTCTTGATAAGAGATTTAATATGTAATTCTTCTGTTCAACATCCTGGTTAAGAACCATGGATTCAGCCGGTCTTGATTCTACCAGTAATTCATTCCAAATGTTATGAACACGGTTTTCCAGCTTGGCACCGCTGATGTCCAAAACTGAATCAAAGCTGTAAATGCTCAGATACTTCAGGAAGGCATCGGCAGCGCTGAAATCAAGGTTCTGGCCGCCGTTTTCATAGAAGACCTTGGAGAATCTGAAGTAAGCTCCTTCAAGTGATCTGACTAAGTCGCTAGGCCACTTGTCAGTCATGTTCATCTGCATCATTCTGGCCAGCTTATGGTAGCTGCCTTTTCTGGTGAAGTGAATTTCATAAATAGGAGCTACGTTATAGAAGTCCAGGAATTCATAGTATACTTCTGTCTCCGGTGTTCTCTTTGGCAAGATTCTTGTTACGGAAGCGTATATGGTTGGGTTACCAAGATACTTCATGACGGAAACACGCTTGTTTCCTTCTTCAATGTAGAACATGCCCATGTATTCGTAGGCCTTTACCGGATCGGTAATGCCGCTTTCAATCTGGTATTCAAACAGACTTGACCACTTATAGGCGAATTCACTGTTCTTATCGGCGATAGGCATGAAGTTAGAGGCAAAGCTGTTGGCTCTGCTCTTGGTCTTGGTACCTATGACAAGTGATAAAGGTATTTCAATATTACCGACTGGTTCGGTGTTGTTGGCAATCTCTGTCGTTAATAAATCATCTAAGACAGGCAGGTATGGATCCCGGTTCTTGTTGACATCCTGACGGAACTGTCGGTCACCGGCTTTTTTGGCGTTAATGTAATCTTCAATCAAGGTTTTTACCTCCCTTCTGTCTGTGCTTGAAGTATAACACATATATGTGCAAGAACATATTAAAAACAGGCTATTTTTTTTAGTTAATATGATGATAATATAAAAGCGCAGAATATCTGGGAGGTAGTAATGGAATATTTCTGGTATGTACTGGCAGCCATTGGTGCAGGAGTCGGGACAGGTTTGGCCGGGCTTTCAGCTG
Organism: Erysipelotrichaceae bacterium; assembly: GCA_017431405.1. Taxonomy (GTDB): domain Bacteria; phylum Bacillota_I; class Bacilli_A; order Erysipelotrichales; family Erysipelotrichaceae; genus RUG521. The sequence continues at coordinate 26,420 of JAFRLB010000035.1, forward strand.
CGACGGTAATGGTTCCGATTCTGATCGTATTATGTCCTTCATTTGCGTCAGAAAACGGGGCATACCAGGAAACCGCCATTGCCTTGGCTTCTGACATCTTAGGCTCAGCAGTTACGGCCTATACCTATATCAAACATAAGAACATTGACTTGAAGAGAGGCTGGATAATGATGGCCTGTATTTTAGTCATGTGTACGGTTGGCTCCTATGCGGCCTTTAAGGCCGGTAATGTGGTATTGGGCGGCTTTACCTTGTTCCTTACTTTTTTCATTGGTATCCGTTTTTTGGTTAAGCCTGATACAAGCAGAGAAAACCAGCCTGATAAGGGAAGTAAGCTTGATGTAAAAGGCATAATAATATCATTATTCTTTGGCCTTACTATTGGCTTTGGCACGGGATTTGTCGGTACCGGCGGTGGCATGATGATGTTGGTAGTATTTACAGTCTTCTTAAGCATGGAATTAAAGACAGCCGTAGGTACAAGTACTTTCATCATGACTTTTACAGCCTTGATTGCTTCGGTAAGTCACATCCTGATTCACCCGGCAATATTATTGGAAAAATGGCATGTAATGTTAATATGCATAGTTGTTACAACCATTTCCAGCTTATTATCAGCGCGCTTTGCCAACAGGGTAAGTAACAGAGTAATTGGTTTAACGACCGGGGCAGTATTAACCGTGTTAGGCGCTACAATGATATTCTTAAACTACCGTGATAAGATCTTAGGCAATCAGTTATTCATGGCTACGGCCATAACATTCTGCCGTTACTTTGTCTACATTGCCTCACTGGCACTGACATTAATAGTCATTCATATCTTATCTAAGATACCGAAGGACATCTTCCGCAAGTTGTTACATATCGCAGCCTTTACTTCTTCCATCTATGTGGCCTTAAGAGGGGAAGGCTGGATGGCTGAATCTCTGACTCTGATCATATTTGGCTTAGTGGTCTGGCCGCTACTGAATCTGGCTGAAAAGTGGTCTGGTTATAAGAATCTCTTTGTGGAAAAGAAAAAGGGCGAAGTTAAGACCAGTTTACTGTTACTGTTCATTTCTCAGGGAATCTTTCTGGCCATTGCCAAGGGCATATTAGGCAAGACCTACATATTGGTTGCCGCAACAAGTGCCTGGGGTTTGGGTGACATAGCCGCAGCCTGGGTAGGCAGGCCATTAGGCAAGCACAAGGTGCATCTGAAACTGGCTGACCACAATAAGTCATGGGAAGGAAGTGCGGCAATGTTTGCGGTCGCAATGATTGCCTGCTTTGTTTCTCTGACATTACTTACTGACTTTACACTTGGTATCAGAATAATTGTTTCCATAATTATCGGGGTTGTTTCCAGCTTCTCGGAAATGTGCAGTAAGAATGGCGATGATACGGTAATCGTACCTTTGATGAACCTCATTGTTCTGGCAATACTATCAATCTGGTTATGAATGTGAACTGGGCATGTTGCTCAGTTTTTTTGTGCCTTTCTGAAAATAGGTAATGTGAAGGGGACAGTTTGACATGTTTGATGTTTATGGTCTAGACTATAATTAGAAGTTAAGGTTTGTTACTCAATAGAAGTGAGGCTTATCCTTAGAGCATACTAATTCATTTTCAATTACCGGAAGTTATTCGGGTGTTTTTGTTGAAAGGTTCAAAGGGAATGAGAGTAATTAAGAGTATCAATAATAACGTAGCTCACTGTCTTGATTCCAAGGGAAGGGAAGTTATAGTCTTCGGAAAGGGAATAGGATTCTTTAAGTCTGAAGAAGACATCCCGCTCAACAGGATCAACAGAACCTTTTATAATGTCAAGGATACTGATTTCGGTGTTCTGCGTACCATTCCTACAGTAGTGATCAATACGGCAATATACATCATTGACATGGTATCTGATGAACTCAACATTACCTATCCATCTTCAACTGCCATTTCACTGGCTGACCATCTGCAGTTCGCAATTGAAAGAAAAGAACAGAACATCTATTTGCCGCAACCTATCATTCAGGACATCAGACAGTTATATCCTGCTGAGATGGAAATGGCTCTTAAGTCACTTAAGATCATTGAAAAGATGACAGGGGTCAAATTGCCTCGACAGGAAGCCGGCACCATTGCCATGCACCTAATTAATGACAGGTTGAATGTCGTGGATAAATCTCAGGTAAATACCGTTGAACTGACCGAGAAGTGCACCAGAATAATTGAAAGGTTCTTTGACATCAGAATTGACAGAGAAAGTTTTAACTACAGCCGCTTCGTAATTCATCTTGATTATCTGATCAGAAGATTATTGGATGACTACCAGATAGAAAGTGAGAACAAGAATCTCTGTGAGGAAATGAAGACATCATATCCGGACGCTTTCAACTGTGCAGAAAAGATCTGTGATTTCCTGTCAACTTATCTGAGCAAGTACATATATGATGAGGAAGTGCTGTATCTGGCCATTCATATCAACCGATTACTGTCGCGAATCTGACAAATTTATAAAAGACGATGAAGATGAAGTTACGGTATCGATACCGTAAGGATTCATTCTGCTGGTATAAGAAAGTGATTGCATCAAACGGAGAGGAGCCGAATTAATGGGATTATTTGATTATTTCACAAAGAGAAGGTTATTAAAGGGAATTGAAAAGCTGAATATTGGCGACGATGCCATCGTTGCACCTGTTGAAGGTGAAATGATCGATGTCAGCACTTTGCCTGATCCGATGTTTGCGGAAAAGATGCTGGGAGACAGCATCGCTATCCGCGTATTAAATGACGACTGTGTCATATGTTCACCAGCCAACGGTGTCATAAGAGCAATCTTTCCAACCGGACATGCCTTCGGTATCGAAACAAATGAAGGTGTTGAAATACTGGTTCATTGCGGCATCAATACTGTTGAAGCCAGGGGAGAAGGCTTTACACTGTTGGATAAGAAACTGGGTGACAAGGTCAGTGCCGGGGAGCCAATAGTCATAATGAATAATAAGAAGCTTCAGGAAAAATATGACACCAGCATCATTCTGATCATTACCAATCCTAATGAAAAGACGATTGAATTCATCGCTGATCAGAATGTTAACAGAGGCACGTCACTTCTGAAATAACAAAAGTAAAGGGGAAAGAAACATTATTTCAATCCCCTTTTTCATATGGTTAAGATGCTTAAAATTTCTTTTCAAAAGTTGCGATGACGGCATCCATTACGGCAGCTCTGAAGTTTCTTTCCTCAAGTACTCTTACACCCTGAATGGTACTTCCGGCCGGTGAACAGACACTGTCCTTCAGGGCACCCGGATGCATTCTGGTTTCAAGCAACATGTCTGCCGTACCCTTCAACATTTCAGCGGCATAGACATAGGCCTTCTTTCTTGGCAGGCCGCACGCTACAGCTCCATCAGCCAGTGCTTCCACAAACATTGCGGCAAATGCCGGCCCGCAACCCTTAACACCATCGGCCGCAGCCATGGTGTATTCATCAGTTTCTTCAAGTGATCCAGACGGTTTCATCAGGTTATAGAAGTATTCCTTTTCTTCTTGCGTGACAAATTCATTGGCCATGTACATGGTTGAGCCGCTTCCTACTATTGTCGGCATGTTTGGGGTAGTACGGATGATTGGTACATCACCTAATAATTCTCTTAATGCTGCAAGGTTTCTGCCGGCAATCATTGATACAATGATGTAACGGGTCTTACGCTTCTTTAAGTCCTTCTTTATTCCTTCATATACATCAGCTAAGAACTGTGGTTTTACACCCAGGAAAATGTAATCGGCTTCTCTTGCGACAGTGTTATTGTCACATACCGTACCGCTTATTTCCTCAGCCAGTATTTCAGCCTTGGCTCTGGTTCTGTTTGCCAGTAATATCTTATCGGCCAGTCCGCTTTTAGAAGCAGCCTTCGCTAAGGCCCCACCCATGTTTCCTGTTCCTATGAATCCTATCGTTGTCATGTTATTATCTCCTTACGCTGTAACTAAAATAATTATATTTCATATGCTTAAAATAACCAATTACAATAACTGAAGTCATGATACAATAGTAGGGTATATAGGGGTATTTGTATGATAATCAAAGAAGTTGAAGTTAAAAGCGTAATGACGAAATCGAATCTGCCGGTTTCGGATTTTTCAGTGAATCCATATGTAGGTTGTGCACACGCCTGTAAGTACTGCTATGCCAGCTTCATGAAGCGTTTTACCAATCATCCTGAACCATGGGGTGAATTCGTTGATGTAAAATACTGGCCTGAAATCAAAAACCCACAGAAGTATGCCGGTAAGGAAGCTTTCTTTGGCTCTGTTACAGACTGTTATCAGGGGTGCGAGGCAAAGTATAAGAGAACCAGAGCCTTACTTGAACAATTGCATGGCAGCGGCATCAGCATTTCCATTTCCACTAAGAGTGATCTGGTATTAAGAGATCTGGATTTGATCAGGACTTTCCCTAATGCCAGAGTATCTTTCTCCATCAATACATTAGATGAACAGTTCAGAAGCGAAATGGACAGGGGAGTAAGTATTGAAAGACGTCTTAACGCCATGAAGCAGTTCTATGATGCCGGCATTCAGACTACCTGTTTCATTTCACCGATCTTCCCTGGCATAACCGATGTAAAAGCCATAATTGAAAGAGCTAAGAAACAGTGCAATCTGGTATGGCTGGAAAATCTTAATCTGCGTGGCGATTACAGGGTAAAGATCCTTGAATGGATTCATGAGCATCATCCTGAACTTGATGACCTTTACCATGAGATATATTCCAAGGGCAGCCGTGATTACTGGAATAAGCTTAATGAAGAGATTAAGGAGTATACCGAAAAGGAAGGCATGCCATATTTAAGAGATAATGACCAGCACCGTTCAGATTTTGGTGAACCGCCTGTTGTGGTCAACTATTTCTATCATGAGGAGGTTAAGAAATCAGCTAAAAAGAAATAAACTGGAGGATAATTTCCTCCTTTTTTCATTTCATGTTATCTGTTACAATACAGTTAGTTAGCATACGCTAACGATGAACAGGAGTTATGTAACATGGTTTTATTAATTGAGTGTTTAATTGGGATTATCTTATTTTCGCTGATCGTCATTCCATCAACAATAAAGGATCCGGTTGGCTGGTTAGGAGATTATCCACCTGCCATCAGGGAAAGGTGCATTGAATTAGGAATAATTGAAAGAAGGGAACAGAGACTTTCTAAAAGAGAACTGATCAAGAAGATCCTGGCAGTGTTTATTCTGATTGGTTTACTGTGCTTCGTATTAAGAAAGTTTAATCATGCCGATACCTTCTTAAAGGGATTTGTTAATTCTTATGTTATCTGGCTGGTCATTGCCTGGTGGGATGCTCTGGTTATTGACTGCGGTTTCTTCTGCCACAGTAGGAAAGTTATTATTCCAGGAACAGAAGGCATGAAGGAATATAAGGACTATATGTTCCACATAAAGCAGTCTTTATTAGGTTCCATTATTGGCCTACCGGTTTGTCTCTTGGTTGGCTTGATTATAAGCTTGTGGAGGTAATGTCATGAAACCTGATTATAAAAACTGGGTACCAGATATACTGGTATATGGCTTGGCTGGGGCTTTCATAGTTGCGTTGATTCTGTTCTTTGTTACAGGGGCAATGTTTCAGGGAAACTTAAAAACAGTATTTCAGATAGTAACTGGAATTGGCGCAATTATACTGGCATTCTTTTCGGCTTGGATGAAGATCCTTCATGATACCTTTGACTATAATGGGAAAAGGAAACTATCCAAGACGATCATTGAAGGGGTCAGTGAATATGTTCATTTACCATCTGGCGGCAAGGGACTTGATGTTGGCTGTGGCAGCGGGGCATTGACAATTGCCTGTGCCAGAAGGAATCCTTCAGCAACGATGACAGGCTGTGATATCTGGTCTGGAGGCTATAAGACAGTATTCACAAAGAATCTATGTTATGATAATGCGAAAGCTGAAGGCATTGATAATGTAGAATTTGTAGAAGGTAATGCCATTAAGTTGCCTTTTGAAGATGAAAGTTTTGATTCCGTTACCAGTAATTATGTTTATCACAATATCAGCGGTCATAACAAGCAGGAGCTTCTTCTTGAAACACTCAGAGTATTGAAAAAGGGTGGTACATTTGCGATTCATGATCTGATGACGAATATGCGATATGGTGACATGAAACAGTTTGTAAATAAACTAAGGGAAGAAGGATATGAAGAAGTAAGACTGATTGATACAGCCGATGGAATGTTCATGAAAAAGAACGAAGCGAAGTGGCTTGATCTGGCTGGCTCAACATTATTAGTTGGAAAAAAGTAAAACATTAAACCGGCTGATGAACTGCCCCAGTGAAAAAGGATAGTTAATAAAAAAACCGGAACCCTCCTGTATAATGAAAGTATAGGAGGGTTTTAATATGGCAGGAAAACCAAATAATAAGTATTCACCGGAATTCAAAAAGGAAGCAGCAGAGAAGTACTTAAGTGGAGAATATGGAGGATATGATTTATTGAGCCGGGAGCTTGGTCTCAGATCATCAAGACAATTAAAGGATTGGGTAGAATTATACCGGCAGGATCCGGAACTGTTGAAACAGGATGGCAGACATCTCGGGAAAAAAGATGGCGTTCAAAAAGGAAAGCCAAAGAAAGTTAAACTGGAAGACCTGAGTTTAGA
>JAFRLB010000005.1 GCA_017431405.1 Erysipelotrichaceae bacterium
CATATAATACCACAGAAACATTGACATATGACAGATATTTATTGTGACAATTTTTAAGGGATCGTTGTACGTATTCGGTCAACTATATGTTTAAGTTTTTATTTTGAATTTCTTGCTCTTTGATAATTGAAAGGAGCTTAATATGAAGAGAATAATAGTTATTATTATTAGTTTGCTATTTATAGTGCTCTCTTTGCCTGTAGTAACCAATGCTGAAGAAATCGACACGCCTATAGAAGAGCCTATTATAGAAGAATATGATGGAGTTAATGTTGTCAACATTGTTAAAAAAAATAATTATGCTGGTAGTTATCGTATTACATCTGGAAATTATTATTACGATTTTACCATTAAATTTGTGACAAACGGGACAATATTATATCTTGATGGAAGTGTAGATACGATTAGTTTATCAAATACAGCCACACTATTTGATTATGATACTAATGATCCTTCAGGCAATTTGGTATGGTCTGTAACTAACTCAAGTTATTATGTATCAAGTAACACAGTATATTTGACTGCGACAATTAGAGCAACTTATAGAGGGAAAACATCTTATTTCACTGCATCGTCAATGTATATATATTCATAGGTTTTATAAAAAACTAATCTAAAAAGAAATAGTAGTTTGATTAAACGAGAATAGGGGATAATTCTAAAAAGCAAATTATGAAAAAGAGAATACTATTGGATTTCATCAATAACAAGATAAGGTTTATAGTAAAGCTTATATTATTATCAGCATTTTTTCTCGTGATTTTGTGTTCATTAATTATTAATCATATTGGTGATGTATTCAATGAGTACATCACCGATAACCTTAATCTATATGCTTCTGTTACAAGTGAAATTAATGATGATTCATTCTGGACTGGGAATGAACGTGATATGCGTGAAAACTTTAAAAAGGCCAGAGAGTATTTTGATTATGTAGAGAGTGTAGATGATGCTTTATATAGTTATAAGGAATGCACATTTGTATCTAACGCACTTATGAATGTGCAATTTAATAATGGAGTTTTAGTATCAGAACTAACATATGATAATCGCAATAAAACAGATAGTTCTTTTAAAAATGAAATCAGTGCTTTTATTGAAGACCAGAGAACAGTTTCCAGATGGGCATTTCTAGGTTCTAATATAACTTCCGTTATAGTTGATGCCCCAGTATTTGCGGATATTATGAACGGTGATATAGAGATCATAGAGGGAAGAGCATTTACAGAAGAAGAAATTGCTAATGGAGACAATGTTTGCGTTGTAAATAGTCGAACACTGTATGTTGGAGAAGAGAATGGTGAAATAGTTGCTCATTTTCTTCATCCGGGTGACAAGGTAGGCGTCAGCATATCCTGCAGTTCTGAAGGAGGATATGTTAAGGAATCATTTGAGTTAACAGTAGTAGGAGTTTACAGACCGGTTAATGATTTTATCCATTATAGAAACAGTTATTATCCTTTAGGATTTTACAGGAAGATAATGGATAAGATGGAAGAGTATGATTATATGGGTATAAACCTTAATACTACTCCAGGAATAGCTTATTTCGAGGTTAAAGGATTAGCGCAACTTAAGGAACTGATAAAAGTAATAGAAGAAAATGACCATGGTTATGGATATTATACTAACACTAATGAGATATCAGATGCATTAAGCAGTTGTATAGCCATTTCAAAAAACATCAAGTCCATTTCTTTGGTAAGTTACATAACGTGCCTGCTATTTTGTGTTGGCCTTATATTACTTGACGTGTACTATCGAAAAAAAGAAATAGGATTGCTGATGTCATTTGGCGAAAAAAGAACAGTAATAGTGAAACAGATAATAATAGAGGAAATCCTGCTATATGTTGTGGCAAGTTGTTTAGCGTTTATGTTAAGCAAATTTATTTCCGGCACCATTGTAAATTATCTGTTAAGTAGCAATGCAAGTCATGACATTCTGGTTTATGGAGGTCATCATGCAAAAGCCGCTGCTATGAACATCAGCCTGCATTTCTCCCCATTTGATTATTTGGTATACATAGCATATATAGTTCTGCTTGTTATTGTGAATATGACAGTTGTTAATAATCAAATCAAGAAGTATTCTCCTAGGGAATTACTGTCAGGTGAATAATATGAAGTTGAGTTTTTTTGAGAAGATTATAGCTGAATATAAGGCTAGCAAAAAAGAGAGCTTACTGATATTGGTAATAATGCTGACAGTATCAGTTTCAATCGGTTTATCATGTATCATGTTGAACTCTCAGCAGATTGAAAGAAGTCTGATGAAGAATATTGACATAAGACTGGAATTAGAAGGCGGCAGTATTTTTGACTGCGTATATAATGGGGATGAATATGCCAGAACAAAACTATTAACAGACAAAAGAGGCATAGAAGCTTTCCGGACATTTTATAATGATATTAAGGAATTTAAATTTGAAGAAGGAGTTGTAGATTACGGTTATAGTTTAGGAACAAACCAGGCGATTGTTGAGCGTTATGAAGAAGAGCAACAACAGTATGATTATAATTATTATCGAATGCTTGGCATAACCAGTGCTGATTATAAGAATTATGAAAGCATTGAGCTTATAGATGGAAGATTTTTTACAAATGAAGATATAAATAATAACGCTAAAAAGATCATAGTAGATGAGAGTGTTGAACTCAACGGTGAAAAGATTAAAGTTGGAGATAAACTTACTGTAAGTATAGCCGGGTACCCGATTTATTCTGGTGACACACTATCGGTATACAAGTATTATAGTACTGAAGCTGAAGTAATAGGTATTTATAAATACCATACAATGTTTGATACGTCATATGGTAAGCAGGATGCATTTGTTAACAATCACTGTATTCTCATTCCTGAAGGTATAATGGAAGAAGCTTTCATAGAAAACGAACTATTCGATTACAGTATGGCGTTCATCAATAATGTATGGTTCAAACTTGAAAGTTTTGATTATTATTATGACCGTAATTATGATTTCTATAAGATGATTTCAACAAAATCTGCTGAGGTATTCACGATTACTGGAGGAGGTAATAATGCTAGTGCATTTACAGTAACGGAAGAGAATCCTAGCATGCTGAAAGTAAAACAGAATGATTATGCTACTGTAATGCGATCTGTAGATAAAACAAGTAACTTCTACTTTGTGGTATTTGCGGTAGGTGCCGTTACTTCCGTAGCAATGCTGAGTTCAATGATGTTATTTGTTCTTAACCGTAAAAAAAGAGAAATGAATGTTTACTATTCACTTGGCCAGAGTAAAGAAAGAATACTTTTGAAGTATGCCGGTTATTATTGTTTCATTGGCATGTTTGCGGCAGTTATAGGTTTCATCATAGCTTACAGTATTTCCCAATTACTGTTCATGACATTAGTCAAAAACAGCGGTGACATTCAATATGAACTGATGCAGCTGTCTGTCAATGGTAACGAAACAATAAGTAACGCCAGTATACAGCTTGACAGTATCAGGCTTTCAGAGATTGTGAAAGCTGCACTTATGTCCTGCATTTGTTTGATTATTATCATATTTATTATGGTAAGTTGTTCAATGAAAAGTATACTGCGCGGTAGTCTCAGAGATAAGATAAGTGGAGGTATATAGTTAACATGGCAATACTGGAAGTAAGAAATCTTAACTATTTCTATAAAGACGGAGAGGGAAAAAGAATCATTTTTGAGAAAGCTGAGGCTTCATTTGAGCAGGGATTGTTTTATGCGATACTTGGCGAAAGCGGAAGTGGAAAAACCACTTTCCTGTCAGTAATAGCCGGGCAGGATTCAAGATATGAAGGAGAAGTACTGTTCAAGGGTCAGGAAATAAAACAGATAGGTCTTGATAAATACCGCCGTACAGGGGTAAGCATGATCTATCAGAATTATAATCTGATAAATAATTACAACGCAGTTGATAACATCAAGATTGCGATGGACATAAGTGAAAATGTCACAAAGATCAATGATGATGAGATCTACAGTGTTTTAGAGGAACTAGGTATCAGTAAAGAGAAAACCAGAAGAAAATCATCATCATTATCTGGGGGAGAACAGCAGAGAGTAGCCATTGCCAGAAGCATTCTAACTGATTCTGATATCATAGTAGCTGATGAACCAACCGGTAATCTTGACAGTAATACAAGTGATGAAGTCATGGGCATATTTAAAAGCCTGGCAAGGGAGAGAAATAAATGTGTAATCATGGTAACTCACAACGAAAGACTTGCGGAGATGTGTGATGTCATTTACACATTGGATCAGGAAAACAAGAAGATAGTCAGGGCATAACAGTAATATTAAAAATCATTATATCTTTGGGATAAGGATTTATAATGTATGAAAGAGGTAATATTAATATCAGTACTTGACATCGTGCTATGTCTGTTTAACATGAAACTTTGTGCGGTCATTAATGTGATAATGACGGTCTTCCTTTTTATTGCATGCCGTAACAAAAAAGTGTTTTATAATAAACAGTGCTTTATAAGCTTTATTGTTGTCCCATCACTAATATTCTTATCAACTTTTCTGAGCTACAAAACAGGCGTTATAGGTGTTGACAGAATGAGGACTGTTATAATGCTGACTATAATACTTATGTCAAATGCAATGAGTATTACTATCATCAATGAAATAAAAGCTGCTTCTTCTGTAATTGAAAGGGGTAAGGAATAATTAAAAATAGAAATATAGTAAAACGGGTATTATGTGTTTGTATTTGCATATTGTTTCTATCGGCGTGTTCGATAGAACGTAAGAAAGTATCTAATGTCAATGCCTGTAATATACTTGAGTCTTGCAACAATGAGAGCAACGAAACTGATAAGTATATAGGTAATGGTATTATTAAGGAGATTTCTTTAGAAGAGTTTTATAACATTATTGCCTGTAAAAGCACAAGTGTTTTGTTTGTTGGAAGGGATTCCTGTAAATGGTGTAACAAAGTGAAGGATATTATAAATAATAGAATAAGTGACAGTTTGATTACTTATTATATAAATATTGATATTATTCCTGAAGATAACAGAGAAGAATTTACCGATAAGATATGTGACCTAGTAAAACTAGATAGAGAAGAATTAGGCGTTCCCTTGCTGGTAAAAGTAAATGATGGGGTTTGTCTGGAAATGTTAAATGGTATTCCGGATTATAGTAATGTATCAAAAGAAATTGAAGATACATGGTTAAAAAGCATAATTGCTAAGTTTTTAAGTTAAAGGAGTTAGTAGATGAAAACAATAAAAATTATATTAGTGACAATGCTGCTTATGTGCAGCTTTGTAACGAGTGTAAGTGCAGATGAGAATGATTATGAAATCAATGGGTATATTGTAAGAATGAATGGAGTATCGTATGATTTGTCAACTCAGGAAGGTAATTATAACCTTGTTGCTGATAATAAAAGCATGACTACAGAAGAGTATATTAGAATTCTAAATATGGTATACAATGAAACATTAATCCCTATACAGGATAACATAGGAGGAAATGGCACAAATGAGTATGTACCTGATGATCCAGGCATTACTGGAGGATATACATATTTTTATTCTATGACATGGATATACAGATCAGATGATGGGTGGAATTTGTCTCTAAATCCAAAACCAGACACAAGATCTACAGTTATTGATAATCTAAACGGATGGAGTGAAGTGGTTTCAAATCAAAGTTCAAATTCGCATTGGTATAATGCTGAGAGTCTAAAAGGACAATATATATGTCATTTTTGGTTTGCTTCTTCAAAACAATTCTGGCACATTGCGCCATCCATACCAAATAAAAGTGCTTTCCAATGGGTAGAAGACAAATGCAATTAAACAAAAAAAGAATCGTTTTACTTGTTTTATTTAGTCTTGTCTGTGGCTTCATAGCGTGGGAATGGTTTACACTTCCTGCAGTTAAAACTGTTGATACATTTTCGGATAGCTATACAATACATGTTGGTGAAACAAAACAGATAATAAACTATATTTATCCTGATCCATCTTTTCTAAGATTTAATATTGTTTCCAAAGATCCTGATATTGTTGAAACAATGAAAAATAAAATTTCTATAAAAGGAATCAAGGAAGGAAGCACCATAATCCATTGCATGGATAAAAAAGAGATTATCAAGGAAATAGAAATAACAGTAGTTCCATGGCACTAATATAACAACAAAAACGGAAATACAAACAGAAATCTGCTAATAGTATTGAGGCAGATTTCCTTTATTTTGGTTAATTTGATATCTCAAGCTTTGTGTCGTGTACACCTATTTAGTGTTATAAGATAATAATTGTAATCAGGATAGTTATACAATATATTCGGATATTATAGCTTTCATGCTTAACTGTTAAAAAATAATTATAAGAAGGTGTTATTGTGGATCAAGAACTGCATCGGTATCGTCTTTCAGAACTATAACCTCATCCAGTACATGACAGGAGTAGAGAATGAATTGGTAGCGATGGGAATAACAGAGAATAAGATAGAAGGGAATAAGAAGGAAGTTGCCTATAAGCTGTTAGAGGAACTGGGAATAGATGAGGAGACAACGGACAGAAGGGTAAACAGGTTATCAGGAAGAGAGTAGCAGAGGTGTGCGATAGCGAGAGCGTTGAGCACTAATGTTGACATCATAATGGCAGATGAGCCTACAGGTAATCTGGATCATGAGACAAGTGAGGGGATAATAGAGCTATTCATCAGACTAGCCCATGAGAAAAAGAAGTGCATCATCATGGTAACGCATGACCTTACAATAGCTGAAAAGAGTGATGTGATCCTGAGACTTGATACAACAAAGAAGCAGTTTGAAGTAACAGATAATTAAAAAAGCGATCCAATTGGATCGCTTTAGTGTCTTCCTGCACCGGCACCTCTTGATGAGCCGCCAAATGATGTTCCTCCTCCTGAGTGGAAACTTCCACCAGAAGAATGACTCGATGAACTGTGACCAGAATATCCACCGCCACCTGAATAGCTGTGTGAAGAGCTATGTGAACCTCCACCACTGTAATAATGTGTGGTGAATGGGCGGTATGCGTATGGTGAATAATAAGTTGTATGTCGTGGTCTGGTATAGTAATATGTTGGCTCATAATATCTGCGTACACGGTGTACAGATCTTAATACCGAAATAATTATTATGAAGCATACTATCATGCAGATGATTACCAATAAACCGCTGAAGAATGTACTGCCTTCGTTGTATGGATCACTGCTTCCACCGCCACCCTGGTAGTAGATGTTGTTCTCCATGTAATCATAGGTGTGTTCAAATACACTTCTGACACCGGCATCATAATCCTTGGCAGCGAAATGTGGTTCCAGATAGTCATCTAATAATTCCTGAATATCATAAATAGGGAAAGAATCTTCCAAGCCTCTGCCTATCATCATGTAATAGTCATCATCACCAATGGACAACAGTAATAGGACACCGTTATTAAATGTTCCATCACCTATCTTCCATTGGTTGAAAAGACTTAAGGCATAGTCATCAATCTCTCCAGTTACATAATCCATCGTAACAACAACGATACAGGCACTGTGATCATCAGCTAATTTCTGAGAATACTCCTGGATGTATTTTTCGGTAGAAGGAGTTAATACATCAGCGTAATCCTCTACCCAGGTTGTGTTACTGGTTCTTTCCGGCACGGAAATACTCGCTGACACGACTGCCGGCGTAAATAACATTAGTAATGCCAGAAATAAACCTGTTAACTTCTTCATTTTTTCTCCTATTCGAAATATTCTGCCTTATTAGCGAAAATCTTAAATATGCTTCCAGGGAATCCTGAAACTTCGTTATCGTAGTTTCTTACCTTGGTGTTGTAATCACTGCTGTTGATGGTGTTTGTTTCAGAACGGTACTGACTCTGGTACTTGATAAGCATGTCGTTATCGGTTTTGTTCAGAGCCGTATTGCCAAGTTCTGTTAACAGCCAGTTAACGTTTGTGTCTAAAGTTGAAGTAAGATCATATAGTTTTGAAACAGAAGTTTCTACCTCGATGTCGTTGATAGCCTGGGTAATAGCCTTGACGTGTTCATCATTACCTGATACGTAATTTTTGGAAAGATTTACCAGGTTAGAGGCTATTACAGTCTTATCAACGATATCACTGTATATTGATTGATTTGTGTACTGTCCATCACCGTTAAAGAAGTAATCATTAACGTTCTTTACCATCTTGTTCATTGAACTGACGGCTGACAAGGTTGATGAACCGCAAATGACAACCAACATTATAATTATCGCGGTTCTGACGTTTTTCACTTTAATTAGTTCTTTCTAACTTCCAGTAATTTCTGCTTCAGTTCTTCTTCTAACTTACGTAATTCAACTTCAGCTGCAGCACGTTTTGCACGGCCTTCATCCTGAATCTTCAGTACTTCATCTAATGTGTCGATTAATGACTGGTTAGTGAACTTTAATGTTTCTACTTCAACGATTGCACGTTCGCTTGCCTTAGCTGTATCGATAGTTGACTGTTTCAGCTTTTCAGCGTTCTTTCTTAATAAGTCATTGGTTACCTTATCTACTGCTTCTTCAGCTGCGATGGCATCCTGAGAATGCTGCAGGCCTAAGGCGATGACCATCTGTGACTTCCACAGAGGGATTGTATTTGTTAATGTTGACTGGATTTTTTCAGCCATTAAGGTATCGTTGTTCTGGATCAGGCGGATCTGTGGAGCCATCTGAATTGAAATCATTCTTGTTAATTCAAGGTCATGTAATTTCTTTTCAAAACGGTTGATCAGGTTAGCGTAGTCGTTAGCTGCCTGAGCATCATCTTCAGTTCCTGTTTCCTTAGCCTTGGCTACTAATGCAGGTAATTCAACTTCCTGAGCATGTTTCAGCTTCTTCTGGCCGGCTAAGATGTACATTGTCAGTTCCTTCTTGTTCTGAGTATTTCTTTCATACAGTTCATCAAGAACAGTAATGTCCTTTAATAACTGAATCTGATGGTCTTCCAAGATGTTGGCAACCTTTGTAACATTGATTTCAGCAGCGTCATATCTTGCCTTTAAGGCTGTGAATGAGTTGCCTGCCTTCTTAAAGATGTTGAATAGGCTGAAGAATCCCTTGTCATCTTTTTCATCAATGTCAAAGCCCTTTAATTCAACAACCAGATCAGAAATCATGTTGCCGATTTCGCCTAAGTCCTTGGTCTTGATGTTCTTTAATGTAGCATCAGAGAAATCAGAAATCTTCTTCTGAGCACTTGCACCATACTGCATTACTGTATCAGTCTGAGTAATGTCGATTTTCTTTGAGAATTCCTCTACCATTTCGGCTTCTTCTGTTGATAATGATGTAGAATCTAATGGAGCAGGTACTACTTCAGGCTGTGCTTCTGCCTTTTCTTCTGCCAATGCCTGTGCCTTTGGTAAATCTCCGTTAGGATCTAATGTTAAAACAATCTTCTCGTCTTCCATAATATTATGCATTTCCTTTCTTCTTAATTATTTATCTTCAGGGTCAATCAAACCCTCTCTTACATAAATCTGTTCCAGTACCTTGACTTCACTGTTGATGTCAAGAGTATCAGTATCATACAGTGCTTCAAGCTGGTTCTTGAAGGCAGTAGAAGTAGTCTTGATGATGTCTTCGATCTTTTTCTTACTGTCTAAGACATTTGAAGCATCCTGTTCTTCAATTTCATCATATCTGCCCAACAGTTTTTCTACGGTTGGCAGGTAATAGTAGATAAGCTTACGTAAACCGCTGGCAGCCTGTTCATGTTCGTAAACATAATCAAGGATCTTATCAGAGGTCTTGACCAGTTCATTAACGTCATTGTTAAGCTCACTGTTATCAATTTTCTTGTTCAGTTCAACAATGTTCTTAAGTGACTTTGTGCCGTCCTCAATGAACTGCTTCTGTAATTGAGAGAAGAATGAACGTGGTGTTTCAACTTCTACTTCAACTTCCTGATCAGGGAACACAAACATTCTTAAGGCAATGTAAGCTACTACACTGATTACAGCCAGAATAATGTAACTTAAGAACTTATACATTGGCAAAAACAGGGTACCAATGGCCCAGACAGCCGCTATGGAATAGAACGTTTTTGGGTTCTGGACCTTTTTTATTATTGTTTCCTTTGGCGCTTGTAACATAAGCATCCTCTCCTTTAAATAAATTATATCTTATCTTTAATTTCCAAATCAAGGTCTTCAAGAAGCAGCAGATCCAGCGGCGCATTCTTATCATTTATGATACGTTTTGACTGGTGAATGATGGCCTCTTCAACTACATTTCTGGCTAATCGGCCGTTACCGCTGCGCTGAGCATTTGAAGCCTGAATCTTGGCAAAGTATTCAGTTAAAGGCTCCTTAATGGCCCCATCAAGCTTGTATCCCTTGCTCTTGGCCTGGATCTCAGTGATCTGATAGAGCTCTTCGGCAGTATAGTCAGGGAACTCAATCTGGTTAGGGAATCTGGATGCCAAGCCTGAGTTGGATTCCAGAAATTCCTTCATTTCTCTGGTATAGCCGGCCAGGATGACGATTAAGTCATCTCGGTTATCTTCCATGGCCTTAACCAATGTATCTATTGCCTCCAAACCGAATGAGTCATTGTTGCCTCTGTAAAGTGAATAGGCTTCATCGATGAATAAGATGCCGCCCATGGCACTCTTGATTACCTGCATGGTCTGTGGGGCAGTGTGGCCTAAGTATTTACCTACCAGGTCATTTCTTGATACTTCAATTAACTGACCGTTGCTTAATACGCCAATGGCCTTTAAGTACTTGGCAATTAATCTGGCAATGGTTGTCTTACCTGTACCAGGGTTACCGGTAAATATCATGTGCTTAGATACTTCGGTTGTTTTCAAACCCTGTTTTTCTCTTAATTTCTGAGCTTCATAGAAATCTTCCAGGGACAGAATGTACTGCTTGATCTCAGTTAATCCTACTAACTGATCCAGTTCCTTTCTGACTTCTTCCTTGGCGTCTGCCAGTACCTTTGGCAATAAGTCGTCCATGGCCTTATTGGCTTCACCATCTACGAAGTGAATCAGATTATTCTTTACAGTCATCTTAAGAGAAATGGTTTCATCTTTGATGTTCTGTAACTTGTATTCAGCCAATGCTTCATAACATCTGTTGAAGAAGTTCATTAAGAATGTGACATTTTCACTGTCGATGAAGTTGTCTTCAACGTATTTCTGAACCTTCTTGTCAACTTCCACATCGATCTTGAGGTTTTCAGAACATTTCTTCTGGAAGTCCTGTAGCTTTACAGGGTAGATTACTTCGATGTCGTCCTTCACGATGTCCTTTGTCTTGATGACATCGCTCATTGTATTAATGAATCTGGCACCAACTACTTCCAGCAGCTTATCGATTTTATATGTTGTCATGAAGACAAGGTATTTGCCCTTGAAGCTTAATGACTTAACGGTATCCTTAACCAAGGTGTTGGCTGTTTCAACCAGCTGCTTATTGGAAAGGGTATATCTCTTGTTCAAGGTTAATTCGCCATCAGTAACGATTTCCTGAATGTATGGTAAGAAACCGGCGGCTACCTGATCAACATTGTCAAAAATGATGACCTGTGACTTGTTGATGGCGGTATACAGATCCTGAATCAGATTTGATTCATCTTCCTTACCGCCATACTGACCTAAGTCAATTACGGAAATATAACCGTTTGCCATGATCTCCTGTTCACTCAATAGTTTTGTGACAAGGTTAACGGAAGTGTGTCTGCCAGTAGCCTTCTGACCGCTGATCAGTATGGCAGCCTTCAAGCCGCTTGGCTGAACACCCATGACAGTAGGTCTTCTCATTGCCGTTACCAGAGCATGGTTATATTCATTCTGGCATAATACCTGCTTGTTTAATTCTGCTTCAATGGCTTCAAACTTTTCGTTTAATTCCATCTGGTTATGAACAATGGTGAGGTTTTCCTGCTGTTCAACAGGTAAGGTGTCACCAAAGTCCTTTCTTAATTCGCTTTTCAGCTTTTCGAAGTCTTCTTCAGTATATTTTTCCAGGATCTTCTTTGTTTCAGCCTGAAGCTTCTTACTGTTTTCTTCAATGGCCTTCCACTCTTCAGAAAGCTGCTGGCCTTCAAATGGATTGTATTGTAAAGCCTTCAGGTCTTCTTCAGTAATCTTACGGTTAGGAGCACCCTTACCAAAGACCTGCTCCATCAGTTTTTCCTTATCGTCTTTCTTGTTTGCCATAACTAATACCTACTTCAATTTATTTGATAATTCTCTTAAACGGGCAAGCTTGGAGTTGTACAGTACCTTCTTGACCATGGCCAAGGCATCGTAATAGCCCTGTGTGTAGCCGTCAACAGTAACCGTACGCATCTTTGAAGCACATGTTGAAATGTCGTCGTTAACATATGTTTCAACTTTTCTTAAGTCATTCTGATTGTCTTTTACCAGCTGAATGTAGCGTTCGATGCACTGCTGGTAACCGTCCTTCTTGCCGGCTGCATAACCTGTAAAGTCCAGGTTGTTAAGACAGGTAGTTACCTGTTCAAAGCGGCTGACGTACTGAGCATTTTCATACTCAGGCTTAATGACCGGTCTCTTGGTGGAATATGTTGATTTGGTATAGGAATTAGTGGTTCCTCTTGATCTTCTTGATGACTGATAACCCTTAACGGTATCATTAACGGTTTCATTGAATTCGTGAACAGACTGGTCAACGAAGTCACCGTTACTTAACTTGTCGAGTAATTCATCCAGTGGATCAGTGTAAATCTTCTGTCTAGCCATTTGACTTCACCTGCTCATCCTTTTTCTTTTCTTTCTTAAAGTTTTCAAAAGTCATTTCATCAGTTGCCAGGCCATCCTTCTTAAGTAAGGCTTCAAGAGTCTTCATGTCAACTGAAAGTTCAGTATAGTATTCGTCACACAGGTTCTGGGTAAGTGTCTTGAGGGCACTGTTGATCAGAACCAGAGTCTTTAACAGACGGTCTTCATTTTCCTTGAATTCCTTGTGCAGGTCAGCGTTAATGCTTAAGCGCTTGTAGTTTTCCAGTATTTCTGTCAGCATTGGCAGATAATACTGGTAAAGCTTGGTTGTCTTTTCCTTGCACTTAGGGAAGGTATCTTCAATTTTCTTGATCTGTGACAGATAGAGAACAGTCTCGTATAAGTCATCAGTAATGTGTTTTTCTTCAATTGAATTATTCAGTTCAGTGATCTTGTCAATGTAGAACTGAGCATCCTTGGTGATCTCGGCCTTTTTCTTTGTTTCCGTAGGTGTATCGGTAACAGGCTTTGATGTTGTGCTCTTTCTGTTTCTGTTACGCTTTGCATAGTCATTTACCATGTCAATGAAGGTGTTGAATGAACTAGGGAAAGCGGACTTGTAATCAGCAAGGGATGAAATGTGCTCATCACGCATGTAAAGCTGCAATGTATCAAAGTTAATGTTGTCAGGATCTGCAGGTTCAATGTATGTCTCATCATCGAAGTACAGTCTGGCATCATTCTTAAAGTAGTTTCTTAAATTGGTGATGATCTTTATGTCTTCATTTGAGTTAACTTTTCTTGTTGATCTGTTAACTCTGGCTTTCTTCTTATCAATGCTACTCTTGATGGCTCTGATTATTGCGTACACTATGTAAGCAGGCACAGCCATGCCTATTAATGTGGTAATTAAATCAAACCCGGTTTCGAGTAATGCAAAAAATATTCCAAACATCGGAACAGCAAGTGAGAGTGCGATAAACATCATAATTAACCAACCCATTATACTCACTCCTTCCATCCTAATAATTATATCATATATTTATCAATATTATATATAAGTAAAAAGTCCTGTGCACATAAAACAGCTCTATCATGAGTACTTGAAGTAACTAGAAAAATGTTCAAGTACATGCTATAATTTTGAAGTATTTCAGTATCGTAAATAACGGTTCTGAGCTATAATGTTCAAAATGACTTGGAGGTTGCTTATGAAACAGGAAATCAGAACGGTAAAAGCCGGTGAACTGGCTGAACTTGAACAGGTTGCCATAAAGGTATGGCATCAGTCATATGACGGCTTGATTGGCGTTGATCAGGTCAATTACATGATTGCCATGTTTCAGAATGAAGCAGCTTTCAGAAAGCAGATAATTGAAGGGTACATTTACAGAGGCTTATACGTTGATGATAAGCTGGTTGGCTATACGGGAAGCGTAAGGGAAGAAAACAGGATCTTCATTTCCAAGCTCTATCTTCTTGAGGAATACAGGGGTTTGGGACTAGGCAGAAAGCTATTGGAAGATGTCATTGCCATCTATCCTCAATACCGTTCTTTTTACCTGACCGTAAACAAGCACAACCCTACCTTTGGCATGTATGAACACTTTGGTTTTAAGGTCATTGACGCAGTTGTAAGTGACATCGGTTCAGGATATGTAATGGATGATTACATCATGCAATTGGATGTAGAAGATAAGCAGTAATGGGGTATAATGGTAACATGGAACAGGATAAGATTATTATAAAGGGAGCCAGAGAGAACAACTTGAGAAATGTCTCTTTGGAAATACCGAGAAACAAGTTCGTCGTAATGACAGGTTTAAGCGGCAGCGGTAAGACATCGCTGGCTTTTGATACGATTTATGCTGAAGGTCAGAGAAGATACATTGAGTCTTTAAGTACCTATGCCAGACAGTTCTTAGGCAATGTGGACAAGCCTGATGTTGACAGTATTGAAGGTCTCTCACCGGCCATTGCCATTGACCAGAAATCAACCAATAACAACCCGCGTTCAACCGTTGGTACAGTTACTGAAATATATGACTATCTGCGTCTTCTATATGCCAGAATAGGTGTTCCATACTGTCCTAACCATAACATTCCAATTACTTCACAGACCATCAAGCAGATGGTTGATCAGGTAATGGAATTGGAAGACGGGTCAAGATTAATTGTCATGGCCCCGGTCATGAAGCAGAAGAAGGGCAGTCATAAGGACTTACTGGAGAAGTTAAGAAAAGACGGCTTCATCAGAGCTGAGATCGACGGTGAAATGAAACTGTTGGAAGAAGACATTGTTCTTGATAAGAACATCAAGCATGACATCAATGTCGTTGTAGACAGAATGGTTAAGAAGGAAGAAAACCGTTCCCGTATCCATGACTCAATCGAAACGGCCTTAGGTTTAACCGAAGGGCTGGTTGTGGTTAAGGTTGGCGATCAGGAAATGTTATTCTCTACCAACTATGCCTGTAAGTACTGTGGCTTCTCAGTTCCTAAGCTGGAACCTAGACTGTTCTCATTTAACTCGCCTTTAGGTGCCTGCCCGGACTGTAACGGCTTAGGCTTTAAGCAGAAGGTTGATCTGGACATCTTAATGCCTAACCCAGTAAAAAGCATCAGACAGGGTGGCTTGAATTATTACAAGAACATCGTTGATACTGAGAATGTTGAATGGCAGAACTTCAATGCCTTACTTAAGCATTATAAGATAGATCTTGATAAGCCTTTAAAGGACTTTACCAAGAAGGAAATGAACCTGATCCTGTACGGTTCAGATAAGCCTATTACATATGAAATTAACACCAGAGGAGGCATGTCATATAAGAAGACAGCCTTCATCGAAGGTGCTGTAACCTTAATTGAAAGAAGATATCAGGAAACAACAAGTGCCATGAGCCGTGAATGGTATGGCTCTTACATGGCTGAACTTACCTGTCCAACCTGCCACGGTTATAGACTTAATGACATGGCCCTAAGTGTCAGAGTAGGCGGTAAGAACATCATTGAATGGACTCAGATGTCCATCAAGCAGGCTGTTGAATTCATTGAGAATCTTGAACTTACCGAATCACAGAAGAAGATCGGTGATCTGGTATTAAAGGAAATATATAACAGACTCAAGTTCTTACAGGATGTAGGTCTTGAATATCTGGCCCTGGACAGAATGGCCGGAACACTTTCCGGTGGAGAGGCCCAGCGTATCAGACTGGCTACCCAGGTAGGTTCAAAGCTGACAGGAGTTCTCTATGTCCTTGATGAACCAAGCATTGGCTTACATCAGAAGGATAACGACAAGCTGTTACAGACCTTAAAGAGCATGAGAGATCTGGGCAATACACTGATCGTTGTTGAACATGATGAAGATACCATGAGACAGTGTGACTGGATTGTTGACGTTGGTCAGATGGCCGGCGTTCATGGCGGTAACATCATCTATAACGGCCCTAGCAAGGACATCATCAACTGTCCTGACAGCATTACCGGTCAGTATCTGTCAGGTAAAAGGAAGATTGCGATCCCGGAAAAGAGAAGAAAGGGAAATGGCAAGTTCATTAAGATCAGAGGTGCAGAAGAAAACAACCTCAAGAAGATCAACGTTGACATGCCATTAGGAACCTTCATCTGTGTTACCGGTGTATCTGGAAGCGGTAAGAGTACCTTGGTCAATGAAGTATTGGGCAAGAGTGTTCAGAAGGCCATGGGCAGACAGAAGGTCAAGCCTGGTAAGGTAAAGAAAATAACCGGCATTGAGAATCTGGATAAGATCATCATCATTGATCAGGATCCTATCGGCCGTACCCCTAGAAGTAACCCGGCAACATATACCGGTGTATTTGATGACATAAGAGATCTGTTTGCGCAGACACCTGATGCCAAGATGAGAGGCTATGAAAAGGGCCGATTCTCATTCAATGTTCCAGGCGGCAGATGTGAAGCCTGTCAGGGTGATGGCGTAAAGAGAATTTCCATGAACTTTTTGCCTGATGTCTATGTACCTTGTGAAGAATGTCACGGTACAAGATACAATGATGAAACCTTACAGGTAAGATTCAAGGGCAAGAACATATATGACGTATTGGAAATGACTGGTGAAGAGGCACTTGAATTCTTCTCCTCAGTTCCAAAGATCAGAACAAAGCTGCAGACTCTCATTGATGTAGGTTTAGGCTACATGAAACTGGGACAGTCAGCTACGACAATTTCCGGCGGTGAAGCCCAGAGAGTAAAGCTGGCTTCAGAATTACAGCGTAAGGCCACAGGTAAGACCCTGTTTGTATTAGATGAACCGACTACCGGCTTACACAGCTATGACGTAGAAAAATTGTTGTCTGTATTGCAGAGAATCGTTGACCATGGTGATACCGTATTAGTCATTGAACATAATCTGGACATTATCAAGAGTGCTGATTACATCATTGACTTAGGACCTGAAGGCGGCGATGAAGGTGGTACGGTAGTAGCGTGTGGAACTGTGGAAAAGGTTGCTCAGTGTGAAAACAGCTACACAGGTCAGTACCTGAAGAGAATACTGGAGGGTAGATAGCTTGAAGGATATATATGTAAGAGATGTTCATGATTATTTTAAGTACCGCATTGTCTGCGGTAATGATGATGCCTTGAACAGAAAAGTAACTGAAGGAGATATCAACAGACCTGGACTGGAACTGTCCGGCTATTTTGAAATGCCTAACGGTCGAATCGTTGTCATAGGTGAAAAGGAAACAAGCTACATAAACACCAGAATGAGTGAGCAGCAGCAGAGAAGTGTCTTTGAATTCCTAACCAGAGACGACATTCCAATGATCCTCATTTCCCGTGACTTGCCTTGTCCAAGGATCCTGTATGAAATAGCCTACCGGAAGAATTTCCCGATCTTTTCTTCCTATGCTCAGACTAATTCACTCATTGTTGAATTACTGTCCTATCTGGAAGAAAAGTTTGCCCCTGTACAGAGCTTGCATGGCGTACTGTTACAGGTATATGGCCGTGGGGTTCTGATCACCGGTGAATCAGGAGTGGGCAAAAGTGAAATCGCTCTTGAACTGATCAAGAAAGGTCACATTCTGGTTGCGGATGACAGAGTTGATGTTTTCCGTGCGCATAACCAGATATTTGGCCAGCCGGCAGAAGTATTAAAGGACATGCTGGAATTAAGAGGCGTAGGCCTGCTTAACATTTCCGACATGTTTGGCGGCATGTCAACTACCGGTAAAACGGATATTGCCTGCATTATTAATTTAAGCAAGCTGGATCCGGAAGCAGAATATGACAGACTTGGCTTTAATAACGAACAGGTTGAAACCCTGTTTGGCATTGACATACCGAAGCTGAACATTCCAATTGGTGAAGGCCGTTCAGTAGCTGCCATGATCGAAGCAGCAGTAAGTAACATTATCATGCGTCAGAAGGGAAAGGATTCAGCTGAAAACTTTCGCCACAGACTGACTCATTTCATCGAAGAACAGAAAGGAAATGATTAAAATGCAGTTTTTTCCCAGCAGAGAGGTCTTTCTTTCAATCGGCAACATAGACATCAGATGGTACGCAGTACTGATCATGTCAGGTGCCTTACTGGCCTATTATCTTGGCTCACTGGAAGTCAATAAGGCCGGTTACCCAAAGGATACAATTGATGACCTGTTTGTCGGCTGCATGGGTTTTGGCATATTGGGTGCCAGAATCTGGTATGTATTATTCTCAGATCTGCAGAGTTATCTGGCTGATCCAATCAGCATCATTCAGATCTGGAAAGGCGGTCTGGCAATACAGGGTGGTGTAATGGCAGGAATTGCCTTTGCCTATTTCTACGGCAAGAAACATAACTTTCAGTTCATGCATCTGGCAGACATGATTTTGCCGCATGTACTACTGGCGCAAGCCATCGGCAGATGGGGTAACTTCGCAAATGGTGAATGTTATGGCCCGGTTGTTGATGAAAGCTTCTTCTCAGGCATCTTAGGTTTCATTAAGAAGGGAATGTTAATAGATGGCCAGTACAGAATGCCAATGTTCTTCTTTGAAAGCTGTTTGTGTGTATTGGGCTGGATCCTGATTCAGTTATACAGAAGACACGGCAAGAAGATGAGAGGCAATGGTTTCTTTGGTTATCTGGCCTGGTATGGCGCAATTCGCTTCTTCATTGAACACTTCCGTACGGACTCACTTACTACCGGCGGCTTGAAAACAGCTCAGATACTGGGAATTGCGGGTTTTGTGGTCGGCACGGCTGGTTTATTAGGGGCATTTAAGAAGTTTACAAGCAGTAAGAAACCGGCTGTATTATTTGATCTGGATGGTACATTACTGGATACTGAGAAAGCCATCTTTGCCAGCTTTACTGAAGTGTTGGGCAAATACAAGCCTGAGCTTGTACTGACTGAAGAAGACCTGGTTTCATTCTTAGGACCTACCTTACAGCAGAGCTTCCAGAAATATGCACCAGAATTTGATACGGAAATGCTGGTAAAGGAATACCGTGAAAGCAATCATAAGGCTCACTTAAATGGCGTAGTACAGCCAATTAAAAACGTGCCTGAATTACTGGCCTGGTTGAAACAAGAGGGTTATCCGATTGCCATTGCTTCAAGCAAGAAAACAGAGACAGTCAAGTTAGGCTTAAAGGTCTGCGGACTGGAAGAATATTTTGATGTAATAATCGGCGTTGATAAGGTGAATAATCCAAAGCCTGATAAGGAAACACTGGTAAAGGCATACAGTGAATTAGGTTACAGCATGTCAAATACGATTTATGTTGGTGACAGCGGCTCAGATGTTGTTTGCGCCAAGAATGCCGGAGTATTCTCAATTGCGTTTGTTTCAAACGAATTAAAGAGAAAGGAACTGGAAGACAGTCAGCCAAATAAGCTTATTAATGACATGAACGAGATAAAGGACATACTTAAGGAGGATCATCCATGGACGTACAATATGATGTAGTTATCATTGGCAGTGGCCCGGCCGGTTTAACTGCCGCCATCTATGCCACCAGAGCAAACCTCAGTACAGTTATAATTGAAGGTGACACACCTGGTGGAAAACTGACAAAGACTTATGAAATTGAAAACTACCCTGGCATCGATAAGATCTCAGGAGTAGATCTGGCAATGCAGATGATGGAACATGGCCAGAAGTTCGGAGCCGCAATGGAATTTGCTCCTGTAACCGCAGTTGAAGATCAGGGCGAAGTAAAGCTGGTTCACTTAGCTGATGGCAGAACAATTACCGGTAGAACCGTAATTGTGGCAACAGGAACCAAGGAAAGAGAATTACAGGTCGACAGGGCTCAGGAATTTACCGGCAGAGGAGTTTCATATTGCGCTGTATGTGATGGCTCTTTCTACAAGGGTAAGAAGGTCGCCGTAATCGGCGGCGGCAACAGTGCCTTAGAAGAATCACTTTATCTGACTCAGTTAGTTGAACTGGTCAACATCATCATCAGAAGAGATGTCTTCAGAGCTGATGCAACAGTAGTTGATAAGGTAAAGGCTAATCCAAAGATCAACATCATTACCAAGCACTTACCTGAAAGTCTGGTAATTGAAGACGGGAAGATCAGGGGATTAGTAATCAAGGATGTTGAAACAGGTGAATTAACAACTGTTGATTGTGAAGGCGTATTCCCATACATGGGTGCTGATCCGGCAACAGGTTTTGTAAAGGATCTTGGCATTCTTGATAAGAATGGCTACATCATCGTCAATAAGGACATGGAAACTTCCATTCCTGGTATCTATGGTGCAGGTGATGTAACAGTCAAGGATTTAAGACAGGTTGTAACAGCAACTAATGACGGTGCCATTGCCGCTAATTCAGCATCAAGATATCTGAATAAGTAATTACGGTTAATACTCTGAAATACTTTTCAGAGAAACTAATTGAAGAATTAAAGTACAGGCAGATCTGGAGGTCTGCCTGTATTGCTTAGCATAAGTTATTCTTATTTGTGGTATGATATTATCAGGAGAATGTGGGATGAAAAAGGTAGCGGTAATTGGCGGCGGAACAGGACAGTCAGCCCTGTTAAGAGGCCTTAAGCAGGTTGAAGACATTGAATTATATACTATCGTAGCTGTTGCGGATGATGGCGGCAGTACGGGCAGATTGCGTGATGATCTGCATATTCCAGCCATGGGTGATGTCAGAGCTGTAATGCTGGCTCTGGCTGAAAGCGAAAGTCTGATGGCTGAAATGATGAACTATCGTTTTGATAATAATTCTGGTTCTTTAGCCGGCCATAATCTTGGAAACATCATTCTTTCTGCCTTGACCAAAAAGACAGGAAGTTTTGCCCAGGCCATTACCGATATCAGTAATGTCATGAGAATAAAAGGTACGGTCATCCCAAGCACCTTAAATGATGTTACCTTATATGCTAAGACAGCTGATGGTAAGATCATTGAAGGTGAGCATAACATCACAGATTCTCATACTGTAATCGACAGAGTTTTCTATAACCAGTATGTTGGTGTATATCCTGATGCTTTGGTAGCCATCAGGGAAGCTGATTACATCGTCATAGGCTTAGGTTCGGTGTATACCAGCATATTGCCTAACATAATTATTGATGACATCAGAAGGGAACTGTGTGAGGCTAAGGGAAAGGTAATATATTACTGTAACTGCATGACTCAGCATGGTGAAACTGACGACTATACTGTTGAAAAGCATGTAGAAGCATTACATAAGCATTTAGGCAAGGAAATCATTGATACCGTTGTTTACAGTGTTGATGATATTCCAGAGGAGATGCTTGAAAAATACAGGCTTGAAGAATCATATCCGGTTAAGTTAGGCTGTAAGGAACATGACTATGAAGTAGTAGGCTGTTCACTTCTGAACTTTGACAGCGGTGTCATAAGACATGACGCTGATAAGGTCAGAAGAAGCTTTGATGAAATAATCAGGGAGGATAACTGATGTCTTTTGCCAGCGATGTAAAGAATGAAGTTGCCAGACTTGAAGTTGATGAAAACGGTAAGAAGGCAGAGTTATGTGCCATCATAAAGCTGTTATCTACGATGTCATTATCATCTCATGGCCTGGCGTTAACCGTCAGGAGTAAGAATGCCAATGTCATCAGAATGGTTTCAGAATATGTAAATGACATATACGGCATTAAGCCTGGCTTAGGCGCCATTAAGGATAACCGTTTTGATAAGAAAAACATCTATGCAGTAGTCATTGAAGACAAGGTCAGAGAGATCCTGAAGGATCTGGATCTGTGGACTGATAACGGCATTCAGGAACATCCAAGAATGAAGTTTTTGAATAATGACAACATGATAAGAGCTTATCTGTCTGGCTGCTTTCTGGCAACCGGAAGTGTAAATCATCCTTCAAAGACCAACTATCACATGGAAGTAGTAGTTAATGAGGAAAGCCATGCGGAATTCATTGTCAGATTGCTGGCCAAGTTCTACATAAATGCCCGGATCGCAATCAGAAGAGGGCAGTATGTGGTATACGTTAAGGCTTCTGAGCAGATATCAGATTTCTTGAGATTAATGGGAGCCAGTAATGCCATCTTTACCTTTGAAGATGTGCGCATTCAGAGAGACTTTGTAAATAATCTTTCCAGGCTGAATAACTGTGAACTGGCCAATGATGCCAAGAGCTTACAGACAGCCCATAAGCAATATGAGGCAGTTGAATTCCTGTTACAGAAGGGGCACATGGAGAAGCTTTCAGAGAAGGACCAGGAAATGGCCATGCTGAGGTTTGAAAATCCGGATGCCAGCTTATTGGAACTATCAGAATTATATGAAGACAGAACCGGAACGGTATTAAGCAAGTCCGGTATCAGACATCGCTTTAACAAGATCATGGAATTGGCGGAAAAATACAGAAAAAGAGGTTAAAATGAAAAAAGTTGCGATTATTACCGGTGCCAGCAGCGGCATGGGCAAAGAGTTTGTCCTGACAC
This sequence comes from Erysipelotrichaceae bacterium, assembly GCA_017431405.1. Lineage (GTDB taxonomy): Bacteria > Bacillota_I > Bacilli_A > Erysipelotrichales > Erysipelotrichaceae > RUG521. Next base: position 22,646 of record JAFRLB010000005.1, read on the forward strand.
TGAATAATTATCTGAATGTGGATGAAATATGGGCAATTGCCCGTAGTAAGGATGCTCTTGAAGATCTTAAAAAGATGGTTAATACAGAAGTGAAGGCCATTTCTCTGGATCTCACTGATCAGGAAAGCTTCATGAAATTGCAGGAACTGCTGGATGAAGAAAAACCTGATGTAAGATTACTGATCAATGCTTCAGGGTTTGGCATTTTCGATTCAACAAATGACATGAAGATGGCTGATGCTGAAGGCATGGTTGATCTCAATTGCAAGGCAGTTGTAAAAATGACAAAGCTTGTTCTGCCATACATGTATGAAGGAGCAAAAATCATGAACATTGCTTCGATGGCCGCTTTCCAGCCGATACCGTACATTAACGTATATGGAGCTTCCAAGGCTTTTGTTCTAAGTTTCTCAAGAGCCCTTAACTCAGAATTAACCATGAGAAACATTCACTGTATGGCTGTCTGCCCATACTGGACAAGAACAAAGTTCTTTGACAGGGCAGTTGATCCATCAGCGAAGCAGATCGTTAAGAAGTACATTGTTATGTACGAGCCGGAGAATATTATTAAGCAAGCCTGGAAGGACATGGCTAAAAACAAGGATGTCAGCATATATGGTACCGTTGCCAAGGGGCAGGCACTACTATGCAAGATATTACCGCACAAACTGGTAATGAATATTTGGAAAAAACAGCAGGATCTGGCGTAAAATATACTTAGGAGGTATGCAGTAATGAACAGTAAGGATTACTTTTATGTAGGCATATTCATCTTGGCAGCAATTGTACTGTTCCCGATAATCGGGAAATTGATTCTGTTTTTAATTGCGGCTGCCGCCATCTTCCTTGCCGTAATGTACTTCAAAAGCAGAAGTCTGAAAAAGGAAATTGAAAAGGATCCTGCTGAATACTTTGCTCAGCAGATGAACCAGGCAAGAGAAAAGGAGCCGGTCAGCTCAGAAGTAATTGATGTAGAATACAAGGAAAAAGAAATAGAGAGTGAATAGTTAATGATCAGGTCGGCTAAGAATTCAGACAGAAAGACAATTTATGACTTGCATAGCTCAAATGTTTCCGTGGACAGATATGATGACATGGAATACTATTTTGCGCGTCTTTTTGATGCCGACAAAGTCATCGTCAATGATCATAACAGTCATGTCGTTGCCTCACTTCAGGTCAACTATCATACCATGATATTAAATGACATCAGGGTTGGGGCAAGCACCATCTTAGGTCAGATAACGACGGAACAGAACAAGGAATACTTCAGGGAACTGATGAATGACGTGCTTGATGAAGTGAGCAGAAAGACGCTTGTGACACTGTTACTGACCAATAAGCCAAATGATTATACACAGTATGGCTTTGAAGCCATATATAAGCGCAAGACCTATAACATCAGCCGTAATGATCTTAAGAACAGATCATTTGACGGGGTAGGCGGTCCATTTGAAATAAGTGAACTGGTAAAGGTCTTCAGAGAATTCGCTTCACACTTCAACGGTTATTATGAAAGAGACAATAACTACTGGATTGAAGCCTTCAGGCAATATCAGTTCTTAAGAAGAAACATTGTCAGCTACCGTAATGAAGAGGGTAAGGTTGAAGGCTACATGGTCTATCAGATCACCCAGCAGAAGATATATGTTGATGAACTTGTATATCTGAACGGTACGGCATTGATCAGACTGATCTGTTACGCCTTGAAATTCAAGAACAACATTGAAGTAACGGTCAGTGAAAATGAAGACTTAAGCAAGGCAATGCCAAAGATCAAGGCAACTTCAAGAACGGTAATGATGGCCAGAATAAATGACTATGCACTGTTTAACAGACTGTTTGAAAGTGATGTGCGTAAGGTTAGAGAAGGCTTTGGTTTATGTGATAAACCACTATACATTAACGAAAGGTACTGATAGATTCTAAAACACAGGTTACTGTGGTAGAATAAATGAAAAGGAAAGGTAAAAACAATATGGAATTAAAAGGATCAAAGACAGAGACGAATCTGGAAATCGCATTTGCCGGTGAATCACAAGCTAGAAATAAATATACTTATTTCGCATCTCAGGCAAAGAAAGACGGCTATGAACAGGTAGCAGCCATTTTCATGGAAACAGCTGAAAATGAAAAGGAACATGCTAAGTTATGGTTCAAGCATCTCAATGGCGGAAAGGTTCCTACAACATTGGAAAACCTGAAGGCAGCAGCTGCAGGCGAAAATGAAGAATGGACAAAGATGTATGTTGAAATGGCTAAGACAGCCAGAGAAGAAGGCTTCGAAGCAATCGCCAGACAGATGGAAGGCGTAGCCGCAATCGAAAAGCATCATGAAGAAAGATACTTAAGATTAGCTGAATTAATCGAAAAGCATGAAGTCTTTGAAAAGGTATCTGAAACATGCTGGAAGTGCCGTAACTGCGGACATCTGTATTTCGGTAAGACAGCTCCAAAGGCATGCCCAGTCTGTGCTCATCCACAGTCATATTTTGAAATCTGCGTAGAAGAATACTAAAAAACAGGTTAATTAAGAGTAAAGTCAGATTAATGATTTTACTCTTTAATTTAGGGTTTTAAAGGGTGTCTATTTCATTGACTTTTAACCCTATAATTCTTATAATTTAAACGTAAAACACAGGAGGATATTTTTACAATGACAGTAAGAGTCGCTATTAATGGGTTTGGCCGTATTGGTCGTTTAGCTTTCAGACAGATGTGGCAGGCTGAAGGTTATGATGTTGTTGCTATCAACGATTTAACAAGCCCTGATATGTTAGCTTACTTATTAAAGTATGATACAGCTCATGGCGGATATGATCATCCAGTTACAGCTGGTGAAGATTCAATCACAGTTGACGGCGAAGAAATTAAGATTTACAAAGAAGCAGATGCTAACAATTTACCATGGGGTGAATTAGGCGTTGATGTTGTCTTAGAATGTACAGGTTTCTATACAAGCAAGGCAAAGGCACAGGCTCATATCAATGCAGGTGCTAAGAAGGTTGTTATTTCAGCTCCAGCTGGCAACGATTTACCAACAATCGTTTACAACGTTAACCATGAAAAGTTAACTAAGGAAGACACAATCATTTCTGCAGCTTCTTGTACAACAAACTGCTTAGCTCCAATGGCTAAGGCATTAAACGATGCATTCCCAATCCAGTCAGGTATCATGACAACTGTTCATGCTTATACAGGTGACCAGATGGTATTAGACGGACCACACAGAAAGGGCGATAAGAGACGTGCTAGAGCTGCTGCTGCTAACATCGTTCCAAACAGCACAGGTGCTGCAAAGGCTATCGGCTTAGTAATTCCTGAATTAAACGGCAAGTTAATCGGATCAGC
>JAFRLB010000036.1 GCA_017431405.1 Erysipelotrichaceae bacterium
TCGGACCTAATACGGAAGTAAGACACTGTGCCTTCATCAGAGGAAGCGCCTTGGTTGGTGCCGACTGTGTTGTAGGTAACAGCTGTGAATTAAAGAACGTAATCCTGTTTGACCATGTTCAGACACCACATTACAATTATGTTGGTGATTCCATTCTGGGATACTATTCACACATGGGCGCAGGTTCCATTACTTCAAATGTTAAGAGTGACAAGAAACTTGTCGTCGTACACAATGGAACTGAGCAGATCGAGACCGGATTAAAGAAATTCGGCGCAATGCTCGGTGATTACGTTGAAGTAGGCTGTAACAGCGTACTGAATCCAGGTACCGTTATCGGCAGAAACAGTAACGTATATCCAACAAGCTGTGTCAGAGGAGTAGTACCGCAGAACAGCATCTGGAAGAATAATGGAGAAATAACAGAAAAGAATTAGGGGAGTACAGTATGAGAGTTATTATTCAGGACAATTATGACAAGATGTGTCAGTGGGCAGCTGATTACATCGCCAATAAGATCAATTCACATAAGGAAGAAAGACCATTCGTATTAGGTTTGCCAACAGGTTCAAGCCCAATTGGCGTATATAAGAGACTTGCCAAGATGAATCAGGAAGGCAAGGTTTCATTCAAGAATGTCGTTACATTCAACATGGATGAATACTTAGGCTTACCTCATGAACATGACCAGAGCTACTGGTACTTCATGCATGACAAGTTCTTTGATCATCTGGTAGATATGAAGCCGGAAAACATCAACATCTTAAACGGTATGACTGATGATCCGGAAAAGGAATGCGCAGATTATGAAGCCAAGATCAAGTCATATGGCGGCATTGATCTGTTCATGGGCGGCATTGGCGTTGACGGACACTTGGCATTCAATGAACCTTATACATCATTAACATCCAGAACAGGTGTCAGAAACCTGACTACAGATACCAGAATCGTTAACAGCCGTTTCTTCGGCAATGATCCGGAAAAAGTACCAGCCCAGGCATTATCAGTAGGCATCGGTACAGTTACCGATTCCAAGGAAGTCCTGGTTCTGATCTCAGGCCATAACAAGGCCAGAGCTTTAGCCGCAACAGTAGAAGGTGGCGTATCACAGAAGTGGACCTGTTCAGCATTACAGCTGCATAATGGCGCAATCATCGCCTGTGATGAAGCAGCCTGTGGTGAACTGACAGTTGACACCTACAAATATTTCTTAGACATCGAAAAAGGAGAAAGACTCTAAAAATGAGCAAATACTTTGGAACAGACGGCTTCAGAGGCGAAGCCAACAAGAATCTGACATATGAGCATGCCATTAAGATCGGTCGTTTCCTAGGCTGGTATTATGGCAAGAATCAGGGCAAGAAGGCCAGAATCGTCATTGGTAAGGATACCAGAAGAAGTTCATACATGTTTGAATATTCTCTGGTCAGCGGCTTGGTTGCTTCTGGAGCAGATGCCTACATCATGCACGTAACGACAACACCAAGTGTTTCCTACATTACCAGAACAGATAAGTTTGACTGCGGCATCATGATCAGTGCCTCACACAACCCATACTATGACAACGGCATCAAGCTGTTTAACTTCAATGGGGAAAAGATGGATCAGGCAGTTCTTGATGAAGTTGAAGACTACATCGATGACAAGTTTGAGATCCCACTGGCTGAAAGAGATGAAATCGGTAAGACCGTTGACTATGTTTCAGGCAGAAACAGATACATGGGTTATCTGATCTCCATGGGAAAGTATTCATTCAATGGCGTAAAGGTTGGCTTGGACTGTGCCAATGGTGCAAGCTGGACAATTGCCAAGGGCGTATTTGATGCCTTAGGTGCTCAGACCTATGTCATTAACGCCAATCCTGATGGCTTTAACATCAATACAAACTGTGGCTCAACTCATATTGAAGGCTTACAGAAGTATGTCGTAGATAACGGCTTGGATGTTGGCTTCGCATTTGATGGCGACGCTGACAGATGCTTATGCGTTGATGAAAAGGGTAATGTCATTACCGGTGACCATATCTTATACATCTATGGCTTATACATGAAGGAAAGAGGCAAGCTCATTAACAATACCGTTGTTACAACCGTTATGAGCAACTTCGGCTTATATAAGGCACTGGATAAAGTTGGTATTGATTATGAAAAGACCAAGGTCGGCGATAAGTATGTTTATGAAAACATGGTTGCCAACGGTCACAGAATAGGTGGCGAACAGTCAGGCCACATCATCTTCAGCAAGTACGCTACTACAGGTGATGGCATCTTGACAGCCTTAAAGATGATGGAAGTATATCTGGCTAAGGAAAAGCCAATGTCAGTACTGGCAGAACCAGTCGTATTCTATCCACAGGTCTTAAAGAACGTCAGAGTAAAGTCAAAGCCTGAAGCTCAGAATGATCCTGATGTACAGGCAGCTGTAGCCAAGGTAGCTGAACAGTTAGGTGAAAACGGCAGAATCCTGGTAAGAGAATCTGGAACAGAACCTCTCATCAGAGTAATGGTTGAAGCCGGTACCCATGAAGAATGTGAAAAATACGTTGACCAGGTAATTGAAGTAATCAGGGAAAAGGGTCACATAGCATAACAAATAAGTCCGTTCAGACATGAATGGGCTTTTCATTTGAGTTTTAGGCTTTAATTGTGTATCTTACTGTTATGGCTTTGAATGATTTGAGGGAGGTAGTAGAATATGAAACATGTTTTTATCGTTAACCCTATAAGCGGTAAGGGCAAGGCTATAAAATACATACCGATTATTAATCAGTATTTCGCTGATAATGGCGGTGACTTTGAAATATTAGTTACTGAAAAACCTAAGCATGCCAGGGAAATCGCTCATAGATATACCAGGGAAGATGATGTCATTCTTTATTCCGTAGGAGGCGATGGCACCAGCAAGGAGATTCTGGATGGCCTAAATGAAGGTGTGACCCTATGTGTTGTGCCGGCTGGAACAGGCAATGACTTCTACAAGTCCATCGACAACCGCAAGCTATCTCTGGAAGAAACACTTAAAGGTTTGATTGAAGGGGAAGTCATCAAAATTGACTATGGCATTTTCAATGGCACCAGCAAGTTCATGAACGTTTCTTCTTTTGGCATTGACGCCGACATAAACATCTATGCCTGCGATTACGTCAAGGTCAAGTATAATCTGCCAGGCAGCATCGTTTACGCCTACAGTGCCCTGAAAGTTGGCACAAAGCCAAAGAGCTTCCATGCTGAAATGACAGTAGATGGGAAGAAATATGTCAGGAAACCTGTGCTCATTGCCATCTGTAACGGCAGAGCCTATGGCGGCTGTTTCAGACCGTCACCGCAAGCCAAGCTTGATGATGGCTACTTTGACATCTGCATGTTCAATGGACCGATCACATTACCGCAGTTTTTCCGGCTGATCGTAAAGTATCTTAGCGGTAATCATCTGGCAGAAAAGGAATGTGAATTCTTCCATGGCCGCAATATCGACATCCATTTCAATAAGGAAATTGCCTTGCAGGTAGATGGGGAAAACACTCATCTTGATAGCGCCACCATTGAAATGGTTCCTTCTGGCTTATCACTGAAAGTACCAGTAGGCAGACAGGTTCGTTAAATTTGTAAAAATGACTTTGTGATGTTAATATATAAAAGGTAGGGTAAGTTAATATGATTAAAGTTGTTAGAGTAAAAAACAAGGAAGAGATTAGTAAAAAGGCATTTGAAATCATGCATGAACTGGTCACCAGTAATCCTAAGGCCGTATTAGGCTTGGCAACAGGTTCGTCTCCTGTAGGCTTATATGAATTGATGATCAGAGATCATAAGGAGAACGGTACATCTTACAAAGATGTTACGACATTCAACCTGGATGAATACGTTGGCTTGCCAAAGGATCATCCGGAAAGCTATTATTCATTCATGCACCGCAACCTCTTTGACGGCTTGGACGTTAAGGAAGAAAACATCCACATTCCTTCAAGTGAAGGTGATCTGGAAGAAAGATGCGATGAATACAATGAAGCATTAAGCAAGCAGACAATCGATTTACAGATCCTTGGCATCGGCAGTAACGGTCACATTGGTTTCAATGAACCGGATACACCGTTTGATTCTGTAACTCACATCGTTGACTTGAAGGAGTCAACAATCAAGGATAACGCAAGATTCTTTGATGATGATATCAGTAAGGTTCCTACTCAGGCTATTACCATGGGCATTTCCAATGTCATGGCAGCCAAAAAGATCATCCTGATCGCCAATGGCGAAAACAAGGCCAATGCCATCAGAGCAACCGTCATGGGGCCTGTTGATGAGAAAGTACCTGCATCAGTATTGCAGAACCATCCTGATGTTGTGATCATCATTGATGAAGAAGCTGGCAGTTCACTATATAAGGAGAAGAGATAATGGAAATTTTAACAACTGAAAACTTTGCAGAAAAGACAAAAGAAGGTGTCGTATTAGTAGACTTCTTCGCAGACTGGTGCGGCCCATGCAAGATGCTGGCACCTGTATTGGAAAAGCTGGCTACTGAATACGAAGGCAAGGCCAGAATCGTTAAGGTAAACGTTGATAACGATACAGCTTTGGCAAGACAGTTTGGTGTCGTTTCAATTCCTAACATGTTCGTTTTTAAGGACGGTCAGGTAGTTGATTCATTACTTGGTTATAACAGCGCCAACACCATCAAGGCCTTAATTGATAAGGCATTATAATTTGTCAGGAGAGCACTTCAGAAAATGAAGTGCTTTTTTTATCAAATGTATTGATTTATAACTGCGACAATGTATAATATTTGTTGTTTGATAATATTAAAACATTTGTTTAGCAATATTAAACAGGGGGGAGCAGTATGGATATCGGTCAGAGAATCAGACAGCTTAGAATCAAGAACGATCTCACACAGGAAGAACTGGCTTCCCGCTGTGAACTTACCAAGGGTTTTCTATCTCAGCTTGAAAATGGCATTGCGACACCGTCATTACCGGCCTTGATGGATATCGTTGAGGCCTTGGGGACCGACATGTCGACTTTCTTCAGGGAGGAAAAGGAAACAAAGGTCTGCTTTGATAAGGAAGATTTCTTCGTTGATGAAAGATATGGCTATACCGTTACCTGGGTAGTACCAAATGCCCAGAAAAACAGCATGGAGCCTATCATCGTCGATTTGGCACCTGGGGCAAGTTCAATGATCATGTATCCTCATGAAGGCGAAGAATTCTGTTACGTCATTAGAGGCAAGATAACCCTGGTTGACGGGGACAGGGAATATGTTGTTCATAAGGGCAATACATTCTACATCAATGGTGATAATGAACATTTCCTAAGAAATGATTCAGGACATAGTGCACAGGTTTTGTGGATTTGCACACCACCGTTATTTTAACTTAGGAGGACTTAGAACATGCGTAAGTTAATTGAGTTCAGAAACATTGTCAAAAGCTTTGACGGACAGGTAGTTTTGAAGGGTGTTAACCTCGACATCTATGAAAATGAGTTCGTTACGCTTTTAGGACCGTCAGGCTGCGGTAAGACGACCTTATTAAGAATCTTAGGTGGCTTCCTGGATCAGGATGAAGGCCATGTAATCTTCAATGGGGAAGAGATCTCCAATGTGCCTGCCTATAAGCGTCCTATCAACACGGTATTCCAGAAGTATGCATTATTCCCACATCTCAATGTGTATGAAAATGTCGCATTCGGCTTACGCATTAAGAAGATGTCCAACGACTTGATCAAGCCAAAGGTTGACAGAATGCTGGAATTAGTTGGCCTGGATGGCTTCCAGAAGAAAGATGTAACCTTATTGTCAGGCGGTCAGCAGCAGCGTGTTGCCATCGCCAGGGCATTGGTCAATGAACCTGATGTATTATTACTTGATGAACCTTTAAGTGCACTAGATGCCAAGCTGCGTAAGGAAATGCAGCATGAATTAAAGAGAATTCAGCAGGAAGTAGGAATTACCTTCATCTTCGTTACTCACGATCAGGAAGAAGCATTGACAATGTCTGACAAGATCGTCGTATTAAGAGACGGTAACATTGAACAGATCGGTACTCCTACCGAAATATATAACGAACCGGTAAACAGATATGTTGCCAACTTCATCGGTCAGTCAAACATTGTTGAAGGCATCATGAAGAAGGACTATCTGGTAAACTTCGATGATCATGACTTTGAATGCGTTGACTTCGGCTTCAAGGAAAATGAACCGGTAGATGTCATCATCAGACCGGAAGACATCAAGATCAAGAAGAAATCCAGAGGCAAGATGAATGGCCAGGTAATGAGCGTTCTCTTCAAGGGTGTTCATTACGAAGTAATCGTAGAAACAAAGCGCGGCGCTGCCAAGACCATCAAGCTTCATGTCTTAGGCAACGAAGATGTATATAACGAAGCAGCCAATGAAAAGATGTCAGCCAATGACTTCTCAATGGACATTGAGGACGTACCAAGTCTGACAGATGAAGAGCTGATCTTACGTGCCAATGCGCAGGCCTGGAAGGCAGATGAGACAGAAGAAGAAATCTCAATCAGTGAAGTAATTCATAGCATCAGGGAAGAAGCCGGCACATATCCAATTACCTTCAAGACAGCCAATGGCACAAGTGTTAACGCTGATGTTAACGTAGTACTGCCAAAGGTCAATGAAGACAAGGAAGAAAAGATCGGCATTCAGGCCTTCGATGTATATAAGTCAATCGATGAAATCAAGGAATCAATGGCCATTTCCGTTGACCTTAAGAACTGGGCTGACGCCTATGCCTGGGATTTGGAAACAGAAAACGAAGTTGAAATCGACGATACCCGTTTCGATTTTGATCCAATGGAAATCGTTGAAGGTACCTATGACGTAACATTCGTTACCGAAGGCCGTACCTACAAGATTCATACAACTGAAAATCAGGTAGAAGGTGATATCGTATCACTTGACTTCGATCCTGAAGACATTCACGTAATGGAAAAGAGTGTGGAATAAATGAAGAGCTTCAGAAGATTGGTATATCCATACCTGATCTGGGCTGGCGTACTCATCGTATTACCAATGCTGATAATCGTGTTCTACGCTTTCTCCACTGAAGGTAATGATGTCATACCTGTAAAGATAACACTCGAAAACTTTGTCAGATTCTTCTCTGACACGATATTCATTGAAGTACTGGGCCGAAGCCTTAAACTGGCCGTCATTACGACCATCGTATGCATTTTGTTAGGTTACCCGGCCGCTTACTTCATTTCTCAGTTAAATCCTGACTCTCAGTCAGTCATGGTATTAATCGTAACCTTGCCGCAGTTGATCAACATGCTGGTAAGGACATATGCCTGGAGAGGCATCCTGTTAAACATTGACATTGCACCTGAACTTAAGGTCTACATTGGCATGGTATATAACTTTTTGCCTTACATGATCCTACAGATCTACACATCTCTGTCAAAGATGGATCCTTCATTAGTACCGGCTGCTCATGACTTGGGCTGTGATGACAGAATGGCATTCTTGAAAGTTACCTTGCCATTATCTGTCCCGGGAATCATTTCCGGCATTACATTAGTATTCCTGCCGGCAGTATCAAGCTTCTTCATTCCGAAATTGCTTGGTGGCGGTTCCTATGTATTAGTCGGTAACCTGATTGAAAACTACTTCGTTACAACAGGTGACTGGAACTTCGGCTCAGCCATTTCGCTGATCATGACGATCGTCATTCTGATTTCTATGTACTTTACAAAGAAGTTCGATTACGATCAGGAGGCAGCATAACATGAAGAAATACGGATTCTTAAAGAAGAGCTACCTGGCTCTGATAATCGGTTTCTTCTATCTGCCGATCATTTATGTTGTTGTATTCTCATTTAATGCGTCACGTTCATTGACAAGCTTTACGGGATTCTCATTACAGTGGTATGAAAAGATGTTCGCATCAAGACCAATGATGGAATCCATATACTATACGGTCATCATAGCAGTAATTGCCACTGCGGTATCAACTGTCGCCGGGACAATCGTTGCCATTGGTTTAAGCAAGTCTCACCGCATCATCCGTCAGGTCGTTACTCAGGTAAACAACCTGCCGATGCTCAATCCGGACATTGTTACAGCCATCGGGTTAATGTTGTTCTTCTCAACCCTCAACATTCCTACCGGTTTTGGCACACTGTTATTGGCTCATATAATCTTCTGTATCCCTTATGTCATTTTATCGATCATGCCTAAGTTAAGACAGCTTGACGATAACCTGGCAGAAGCGGCAATGGATCTGGGCTGTACACCTTTACAGGCTTTATGGAAGGTCATCATCCCACAGATCAGGGAAGGTATTGTTTCAGGAGCCCTGGTAGCCTTTACGATGTCATTCGATGATTTCGTAATTTCCTACTTTACGACCGGACCTGGTATAAACAACATCTCAACTTACGTTTATGCCACGACAAAGCGTATTAACCCAAGTGTTAATGCCTTGTCAACGATTATTGTTATAGCGATCACAACCATATTGATTTTCGCAAACGTCTTACCAATGTTAAGAGAGAGGAGAAAAAGAAATGAAAAAACTGCTTAGTGTTGTAATGTGCATCTTCTTAGTCTTAGGAGTTGCCGGCTGCCAGGGTGGCGGCAAGAAGGAAAAGGGAAACTTATACATTTTCCTGCCTGGCGAATATATTTCAGATGAAGCTATCAGCCAGTTTGAAAAGAAGACAGGCATTACTGTTTCAATCACTACATTCGAATCAAATGAATCAATGTACACAAAGTTATTAGGTGGAACAGTATATGACATCATCATTCCTAGTGATTACATGATAGAAAGACTGATCTCCGAAAAGTTGGTTCAGCCATTAGATAAGTCAAAGATCACCATCATGGATGAAATCTATCCGGAAGTACTGAACATGTCATTTGACCCAAATAACGATTATTCAATTCCTTATTTCTGGGGCAATGCCGGTATCTGCTACGACACAACTCTGATCGATCAGGCTGATGTTGAATCACAGGGCTGGGCAGTATTACAGAATACAAAGTACAAGGGCATGATCTACATGTACGACTCAATTCGTGATGCCTTCATGATGGCTGAAAAGTCATTAGGCTATTCAATGAATACAGCTGATGAAACAGAATTAAACAATGCATGTGACTGGTTGATTCAGATCGCCAAGACAATGGATCCTGCCTATGTTACAGATGAAGCCATCGATGGCTTGGCAACAGGTGAAAAGGCCATGGGCATGATGTATTCAGGCGATGCCGCATACATCATTTCTGAAAATGAAAACATGGCTTATTGGGCACCAACAGAAGGTACAAACTACTTCGTAGATGCCATGGTAATCCATAAGGATGCCGAAAACGTAGACAATGCCTATGAATTCATTAACTACATCACAGGTTATGATGCAGCTTATGAAAACTCTACATTCGTTGGTTATTCATCAGTTAACCAGGATGTATTAAATGACTTAGTAGCAGCAGGCGGCGAATTTGAAGGCAATGGCGCTTACATTCCTCGTCCTCAGACAGCTAATGATGAAGTATTCCACAGTGATGCAGATGTCTTAAAGATGATTTCTGAAATGTGGGTCAAGGTAAAGAATACCAAGTAATTAAAAAATAAAAAAGGCCGGGAGATTTCCCGGCCTAGTTTTCAAATGTGTATTTGTCATCTGATACCACTAACTTGGTATCGTAGTAATTATGATAGTATTGAGCAATCGTACAGGCGATGCAGATCGTGACGGTTGCCAGTACAACATAGCGGCTGTACTTTTCATATTCATCCCACATCTGCGGGAAGATGTAATCACATAAGGCCAGTACGCCAACAGTTACAAGCAGGGTGGTGATGGTGTACTTGTTGACAAACTGCTTAAACGGTATTCTTGGAAACATGATCTTACCGACCAGTACAAGTATCACAAACAGGATGAGTCCGGCTATAAGCAGATAAACGAAATTGGTTTTGAGATATATGCTTCTGACCACGGTAATAAGGATCCATCCGATAAACCATAACGGTAAGCCGACGGATACCCTTAACCAGACAGGAAGGGAATTGAGCCAGTTCTTTAAGATCTGACCTAAGGATTTCTTCTGATTTTCAACATCAGTTTCCTCAATGCCTTCATTATTGGCAGGTTCCATCATAGTTAATGGTTTCGGATTGATCAGTTCATCCGGGGAAGCGTAAAGGCTTCCAACGACTACACTTGCTCCAGTAGCGGCAATTACCGCTGCTTTCTTGGCCTTGTCAGCCATGTTTTTCTTTTCTTCGCTCATAATACTAATATACACTTTTGCCCAATTCTTTCAAATATTTTGTTGCATTTGTCAAAAACATGGAATATAATAATTTCTGCTAGACGAACTAATGGTTCCTTAGCCAAGTGGTAAGGCAATTGACTGCAACTCAGTGACCGCCAGTTCGAATCTGGCAGGAACCTCCAGAAACCTGGGGATGTGGCGGAATAGGCAGACGCAACGGACTTAAAATCCGTTGGTTGAATAAACCGTGCGGGTTCAAGTCCCGCCATCCCCACCATTAACGTAAAAGAAGCCTCGTAAGAGGCTTTTTTCATTGTCAGGTATTGTGTTTCATTAGGTAAAATAATCCTGTTAGAGTATACTTATAGTAGTTTTAAACAGATGGAAAGGTTAGAAATTATGAATAAGGAATTCTTAAAGGAAATGCTGAACACGGTTTCCGTTACCGGCAATGAAGAAGCATTGCAGCAGAAGATAATTGATTACAGTAAGAGTTTTGCCGATAAGCTCATGGTTGATCCAATGAGCAATGTCATAAGTGTTATTAATCCAAAGTCAGATTTCAGGATCATGTTATGTGGCCACGCTGATGAGATCGGCTTCAGAGTAACCTATGTTGATGAAGGCGGCTTCATTCATGTGCAGAGAGCAGGGGGAGTTAATCCAAAGTTATATGTTGGTTACCCAATGCAGATAATTCATGAAGAAAACGGCAAATACAATAAGATCAACGGCGTAGGTGTCTATACCAGAGATCTGTTAAAGAAGAGTGAATTCGATGAATCTGACTTGTTAATTGACATCGGTGCCAACAGTAAGGAAGAAGCCTTGAAGCTGGTCAGCGTAGGTGATTCAGTATGCGCTGATACAGTTGTAAGAGAATTGCTGAATGACAATTTCAGCTGCAGGGCACTTGATGATAAGTCCGGAGCCTTTACGGTAATTGAAGCCGGCAGAAAAGCTAAGGAAAAAGGTTCAGATAACGGCATCTATGTAAATACTTCAACAGGTGAGGAATCAAGCGGCAGAGGAGCATATTTCGCTTCTGAAGGCATTAAGCCTGATTGCGCCGTGATCGTTGATGTAACCTGGGCAAGTGATTATCCGGGAACAGATAAGGGAACTACCGGTGACATTAAAGTAGGTGGCGGACCGGTATTATGCTTAAGCGGTATGGTAAATAAGAAGTTAAATACCTTAATGCAGGAAATTGCGAAGGAAAAGAACATCCCATTACAGTATGAGATAGCAGGTGGCAGAACGGCTACTGATGGTGACACCATTGCCTTTACGGGAAATGGTGTACCAATTGTTCTGGTTTCAATACCGGAAAGATACATGCACAGCAGTGTGGAAGTAACCAACTGGAAAGACATTGAACAGTGCATTGAGCTCATCGCTGAATTCTGTGTCCGCATTAAAAAGGATTTTGACTTCAATACACTTAAAATCTAGCATGATGATGTTACAGAGCGTGACATTATATGATAGAATTAACAGGTATTTAGGAGGAAACTTATGGCAAATAAGGTATTTGACGTAGTTCTGTTATTTGCCTTACCGGCATCAGGCAAGTCAGAAGTAAGAAACTTCATGGCCAACATTGAACCGGAAAGATTACAGAACGAATTCCATATCGGAGAAAATCTGCAGCTCGATGATTTCCCATATGTTCATTTCATGAGATGCATCGACAATGAACTGGAAAAGATCAATGGTGGAAGATTATTCTATCCATCAAATGAAGAACCATTCATCAATGACTATGACTGGGGTACACTTGTTCAGCTGTTAAACGAAGATTATTATGATCTGACAAACAGAAACGAGATCTAGGTTGACTCAGTAGCCAAGTGGCTGTTCAAGAGAATTGACGGCGCCGGCTTAAAGGTTGGCATTCAGCCAAGAATCAGCGTATTGGATGAAGAAGTAGTAGATGAACTGGCTGAAAAGCTGGAACATGAAGCTGAACTCATCTTACAGGGCAAGTTAAAGGAATACCCTGAATCATTTGAAAACAAGACCATCGTAATTGAGGCAGCCAGAGGCGGCCATGATGGCGCTCAGATGCCATTGACCGGTGCATTTGGTTATCAGTA
Source organism: Erysipelotrichaceae bacterium (assembly GCA_017431405.1). Lineage (GTDB taxonomy): Bacteria > Bacillota_I > Bacilli_A > Erysipelotrichales > Erysipelotrichaceae > RUG521. The sequence continues at coordinate 12,348 of JAFRLB010000036.1, forward strand.
CTCACTTGCTCAGTTCTGCCCTGAGATCCTGCGTAACGCAGCCATACTCTATATCTGGGTAACACCTGAGGAAAGCAGAAGAAAGAACGCTGACAGAGCTAATCCTGATGATCCAGGCAGCAATCTCTTCCATGGCGTACCAATGCCTGTAATGTTAGGCGACTATGGCTGTGATGACATGGCTTACTTAAGAGAAAATTCAGAATTAGAAGATACTGTTACAGTCAAGGCCTATGGTCAGACATATCATCTGCCAATCGGTGTATTTGATAACAGAATCGACAAGACTTCATTCTTAAGACAGGATAAGGCAAACTGGGATGCTGAAAGAGTTGCGGATGTTACTGAAGGCATTAAGTCAGCTACTGACGCAATGTATAAGAACTATAAAAAATAAACTTCTTAGACGGGAATACTTTCCCGTTTTCTTTATGAAAAAGTGAAATAATATGTTAGAATTATCTAGGAGATATTACTAGGAAGTCTAAGAATAATTATGAATCATGGAATTAATGTTTACAGTGAGATAAAACCGTTGAAGACAGTTCTGGTCCATCGACCGGGTAATGAGCTATTAAACCTTACCCCGGATACTTTGGAGGAACTGTTATTTGATGATATCCCATTTTTGAAAATAGCTCAGCAGGAGCATGATGCCTTTGTCAAGATCATGCAGGATAATGGGGTTGAGGTAGTCTATCTGGAAGATCTGATGAGTGAAGTACTGGACATTGACGATGAGATCCGTAGCGAATTCATCAATCAGTTCCTACTTGAAGGCTGTGCCGACAGAAGATATCACAACGCCATTAAGAAGTACCTCAACGAACTGAAGGATAATAAGGAAGTTGTCCTGAAGTTAATGGAAGGGATCAAGTACAGTGACATCAAGACCGACATTGCCGTATCACTGGCTGATATGACAAACGCCAATAACAACATGTTATTGCCGCCATTACCGAATCTGTATTTTACCAGAGACCCAATGGCTTCGATCGGTAAGGCCGTAACGATTAACCGCATGAGATTTGAAACCAGAAGAAGGGAAACGATCTTTACGGATTACATCTTCCGTTACCATCCTCGTTTCGGTAATGTCAGAAGACTGTATGATCGAACTGACCCGTATTCAATTGAAGGCGGCGACATTCTCAACCTGAATGAAGAAACCATTGCCATCGGCATTTCGCAGCGTACAGAAGCCAATGCCATTGAATTTTTAAGCAAGCACATTTTCCGTAATCCGGAAAACAAGATCAGGACAATACTGGCTTTCTCAATTCCAAAGAACAGATCATTCATGCATCTGGATACGGTATTTACCCAGATCGATTACGACAAGTTCACCGTTCATCCGGGAATCATGAATGACATAACTGTTTATAAGTTAACTAAGTGCGACGGCAAGATATGCATAGAAAAACAGGAAGACAGCCTGGAAAACATTCTGAAGGATGCCCTGAAGCTTGATGAGGTAACATTGATCAGATGTGGCGGCAATGACTTCATATCTGCTCAGAGAGAGCAGTGGAACGATGGCTCAAATACCTTGTGCTTAGCTCCAGGAGTCATACTTGTATATGAAAGAAATGAGATCACCAACAGACTTCTGGAATCTTATGGTATAAAGGTTCTGAGAATGCCTAGTTCAGAATTATCAAGAGGCAGAGGCGGTCCACGATGCATGAGCATGCCGCTGTGGCGCGAAGATTAAGGGAGGAAATAACATGCCAAGAAGCTTATCAGGACGCAGTTTTTTAAAGCTGCTGGATTTTACAACCGAAGAGATCCAGTATTTACTGGAACTGTCAAAACAGTTTAAAAATCTGAAACTTACGGGAACACCGCACAAGTATCTGGAAGGCAAGAACATTGTTCTGTTATTTGAAAAGACCAGTACCAGAACCAGATGTTCATTTGAAGTAGCAGGCCATGATCTGGGAATGGGGGTTACTTACCTTGACCCGCAGTCTTCACAGATGGGACACAAGGAATCAATTGCTGATACTGCCAGAGTATTAGGCAGAATGTATGATGGCATTGAATACCGCGGCTATGATCAGAAGATCGTTGAAGAACTTGCCAGATACGCAGGCGTACCGGTATGGAATGGTTTGACAACAGAATTCCATCCAACCCAGATGCTGGCAGATGTTCTTACCGCATATGAATACTTTGGTTACTATAAGGGACTTACATGGGTATTCATGGGCGATGCCAGAAACAACGTTGCCAATTCCATCATGGTAGTATGTGCCAAGTTAGGCATTAACTATGTTGCCTGCGGGCCAAAGGAAAACATGCCTGATCCTGAACTGGTCAAGACATGTAAGGAAATTGCCAAGAAGAATAACTGTACAATTACCCTGACTGATGATGTAAAGAAGGGCACCAAGGGCGCCAACATCATTTACACAGACATCTGGGTATCAATGGGTGAACCTAAGGAATTATGGGCAGAAAGAATCAGACTGTTACATCCATATCAGGTAAATAAGGAAGTAATGAAGAACGCTGACAAGGATGCCATATTCCTGCATTGTCTGCCTTCATTCCATGACCTGAATACTTCTACAGGACGTAAGATCTATGAAGAATTCGGTCTTAAGGAAATGGAAGTAACCGATGAGGTATTTGAATCAGCACAGTCAAAGGTATTTGATGAAGCTGAAAACAGAATGCATACGATAAAGGCAGTAATGTACGCAACATTAAAGTAAAGGAAAAGGTGGTTTGAAAACCACCTTTTAAAGTCCTAAGCCCTTGGCGACATTGACGATGAAGTCCTGAGCATTTGTGATGATTGCCCTGGAAGTAAGTGAGCCTCTGTCGGAAAGTTTATTGGCTGTAAATTCTGAAATGTCTACGCAATAGAAGTAAACCTGTCTGATGCGTCCGTATTTGTCTATACGGAAGGAAGGAGTCATGTTGCCGACGGCAATTGAGTGCAGCATCGTTGCTACGGAAATGACCGTTGTGGCACTTCTGATCTGTTCTCTCATCTTTTCCTGTGCTTCATAGACATCACCGAATACCGGTGGAAGTGGTCCATCATCTCTGATAGAACCGCCTAATACATATGGAACACCATACTTTTCACAGCTGTAAATGATGCCGTTATCGATGTGTTCTTCTTCAATGAACTTGGCAATGCTGCCATAATACTTGACTCTGTTAATTGTATCCAGATGGTTATAGTGACCGTTAGGCATTGATCTCTGAGAATAAATGTCCTGACCTAAGGCAGTATGCAGATATGAACCTTCCAGATCGTGAGTAGCTAAAGCATTACCGGCCAAAAGGGCATTTACATAGCCGCCGGCAACAAGCTTGCTGAAGGCATCCTTACAATCCTGGTCAAATGAAACAACAGGGCCCAAAACCCAGACGATCTTGCCGTGTTCTTTTTCATGCTTCAATAATTCATACAGATTATCGTAATCAACTGAGAAGGCTGTTTCTCTGGTCTTGTTCTGACGGAAGGCGAACTGGTCATTGAATGAGTTTTCTTCCTTGAAACCGTTGAAGTGAACGTAAATACCTTCTTCACAGTTTTCCGTTCTGCCGCAGATTACCAGATCATCCTTTTTCAGATTTCTGAATTCACGGATGTATACCTTGCCGTTTTCATAGACCGGTACACAGTCCATTCGGCTTTCTTCAGCCAACAGCCACTGACCATTGATCTTGAAGTATTCAGGAGAAATGCTCATGGCGTGATAGTGTTCTGGAGCAACCTTGTCAAAAGGGCATGGTTTTAAAACAGCATCCGGAGCTTCAGTAAACTTGGCTTCACTGAAATCAGGTGCATCATATGGTGTTAACTTAAATGTCATATAAAATTACCTCTACCCTTATTATTTTAACAGATAAGAATGATTTGAAAAACCATTACTTATTATGTAATATAATGTTACCTCAGGTTATTTTACTCGCAAATGTGACAGTCGAAAATTTTTTAATTTTTTTGTTGAAGTGTCAGACTTTGTGTGTTAATATAATTGAGCGTAGTCACGGGATGTTGCACAGCTTGGTACCGTGTCCATGACAATGGGACGGTTTACCGGATCCTGTATTCGGTTGTGGAAATCGGTTATACTGTCAAGCGTAATGGTACAATTGTTGCCCAATGGGGCAAGGATGCGAATGGCAATAATCTTCAGGTGATTGGTGATACCCGGTTTGAACCGCAGTTTGAGCAGGATGCCGGAGAACATGGCAGCAGTATTGATGACTACATTATCAAAATCGTTAATGTGATGCAAAACCGGAAGCTTTCGAAAGAGATAGATCTGACGGTTCAAAAGACCTGGCCGGAAGGATCAGCTTACGCTGAGGATCCAGATGCCTATGCAACATTTGCCCTGAAGAGATATGTTCATGAAGAACATCGGGACTACTCTAATGTAGACGCCAGCGCCGAGTGGGTGACTATTACACTGAAGACCTGGCAGAATGATGAATCCAAGGATCAGAAGGTAACGGTTCCGCTGGGCAATACCGTGCATATTATGGGTAATATTCTGCCGAAGACAAATGCGAATCAGATTGCGTTTTCCCAGGGAAGCGGAGGGGATCCGATTACATTGATTCAGAACAATCCGGTAGAAAATGCTCTTCCCTTTGATATCTTAGTCACAGCGGATCAGACGAAGACGATTACTCTGACACAGGGTGATAATTATGTCGCCGGCGGCAGAGACGGGTTCCGCTTGTCGGATTATCAGACCAAAGGGAATGACATCCCGGACAACACCTTCGGAATTGAACTGGCGGATGGCAGCCATGGCGAGGTGTTCACACTGAATCAGACACATAACTGGTCCACGGCATTTGAGTATCTGCCCCTCGTCGAAGAGCAGGACATCGACCCGAAGACAGGGGCACAGACAATATATGTATTCAGTTATTACCTGGAAGAGCTGGAATGTAATCCGGCGGATTTCTATCCGGTGTTCAAAGATGGCAACGGTAAGATCGTCGGTGGAGGTTCAAACAACCGTATAGATTACAGTACAGCACTTACGGCAGAAAACAGGCAGATGACTACCGATATTACTTTAAAGAAGGTAGCAAAAGATCAACTGGATACCGAGAACCCGCCCACGCTGAAAGGAGCCGCATTCAAAATTGAAAGGTATACATCAAATACCTATCAACAAAAGGATACGTCATGGGGAACCAACGGAGAGATGGCTTTAACAGACGTTAATAGCAATGGCGTATTTTCTTTTGAAGGGATGACGGCTGGCTTCTATAAGATTGTAGAAACTGCCTGTCCTGATGGTTATGTTAAAATATCTGAAGATCCTGTTTTTGAAGTAAGGCTGAATGGCACGACGAAGGAACTGGAAGTGATATTGCTTAATTCTGATATTACAGATGCAGCGAATAATCAGACGGAGATGGTGCGGGTAAATGATATGACGATTCTTTTCGGAAACGAGCCCGGCGCAGCTCTTCCCAACACCGGCGGCTCCGGCACGAACATGATTTACCTCTTTGGCATCATGCTCACAGGTCTTGCAGGCGCGGGACGGGTGATGAGGCGGAAGAGGAAAGCAGCATAAAGAGAATCAAGAGAACACA
>JAFRLB010000037.1 GCA_017431405.1 Erysipelotrichaceae bacterium
AACAGAAATGCTTTGAATCAAATACCAATAACTTTCCTTCATAGTCCATGGCAGCTGTATTGGCGCTCTGATTACAGCCTGAAACACCAGATGAAATGGTCAGGCAAAGAACTTCGTCATATTCCTCTAATGCCTTTTCAAATTCCTCGCCATACTGAAACGGTGTGATCTGACTTGTCTTTGGAAACAGGTCATTATTCTCCAGCTTATCGTAAAATTCAGTATTGGATATTGTTACACCATCAAGATATTCTTCATCGCCAAAGTAGTATCTTAACGGTAATATTCTAACATTCAGTTTTTCCCCTTCAGCTTGAGGCAGATCACAGGCTGAATCACAGATAATTCTTACACTCATATTTTTATACCTCATTAAAGAATTATAGTTATTTCCTTAACAAATTCAAACAATTAAACTCAAAGCAAATAAAAAGCCTGGTTACCAGGCTTCCTGTTTAATTGATTTTATCTGTTTATTCTACGCTGTTAACGATCTCGTAAATAGCATCTTTGATCTTGAGGTTAACTTCCTTGGCCTTTTCGTTAGTCTCCTGTTCAGTATAGAAATAGAACTTGATCTTAGGTTCTGTTCCTGATGGTCTGATGGCAAACCAGCTGTTATTTTCCAGGAAGAATCTCAATACGTTACTGGCCGGGATGTTTTCATAACCGTTGATATAGTCAATGACTTTTACTACCTTGTAGCCGGCTACTTCTGTAGGCAGGTTATTCCTGACATAACTCATCATTCTCTTGATCCTGTCAGCCCCGTCTAAGCCTTCCAGAATCATGTTTGGTTCATATTCATTGAAGTGACCGTACTTATCGTATAAATCGTTCAGGACATTCCAAAGGGTCTTGCCCTGCTTACGGTAATAAGCGGCAGCTTCCGCAACGAGCATGCCGGCTGAAATGCCATCCTTGTCTCTGATGTCCGGACAGGCCGCATAGCCTACTGATTCCTCATAGCCGAAGAGATATTCATAACCGTTTTCCTGTAACCAAGGTATCTGGCCGCAAATGTTCTTAAAGCCGGTTAATGATTCAAACATCTTGACGCCATATGCTTCTGCCATCTTGGTACTCATTGTACTGGTAACGATTGACTTTACCATGGCACCGTTTTCAGGTAATGTACCGGCTGTCTTATGGCCTTCGAGAATGTAGTTGACTAACAAGTAACCGGTCTGGTTACCGTTTAACGGGATGTAATTGCCTTCATCATCCTTTAATTCGATCGCAAATCTGTCACCGTCAGGGTCGCAGGCCATTGATAATTCAGCACCGAATTCCTTACCGATCTCTTCACTGATTCTGAATGCCTTTGGATCTTCAGGGTTAGGATAGCCTACGGAAGTAAAATCAGGGTCAGGGTCCTTCTGCACTTCAACGATCTTCCAGTTTCTGAAACCTCTGTCTCTTAACATGGTGGTAAATGGAACTGAAGAAGCACCGTTTAATGGTGTAAAGACAAGTGGAATGTCAAGATCCAGTTCATCGCCACTGTGAATGGCAATGCTTTCAACAAGGTCAAGATATTCCCTGTCATACTTAGGGCCTAAGATGGTGATCATGCCGTTCTTAACTCCTTCATCAAAGTCAGACTTCTTTACATCCTTGAACAGGTCAACCTTATTAATGCATTCAGTCATGCCGTCAGCTACACTGCTGCTTACCTGACAGCCATCTTCCCAATATGCCTTATAACCGTTATATACCTTTGGGTTATGTGAAGCCGTAATGTTGATGCCGGCAATGGTGTTAAGTCTTCTGACAGACCAGGCCAGCTGCGGTGTGGTTCTTAAGCCAGGATAAACATATGCCTTAATTCCATTGGCAGCTAAAATACCTGCCGTTAATTCACAGAATTCATGTGAAAAGTGACGAGGGTCATGAGCAATGACTACACCTCTGTCCATGGCTTCCTGTCCATAGGAGATGATGTAATCGGCAATGCCCTGAGTTGCCTTACCGACTGTGTAGGAATTCATCATGTTGGTACCTGCCCCAACCTTTCCTCTTAAGCCGGCTGTACCGAATGAAAGATCAAGGAAGAATCTTTCCTTTATTTCCTTGTCATCGTCCTTAATGCTTAACAGTTCTTTTCTCAATGGATCATCTTCAGCTAAACTGTCGAGCCATAATTGATATTTTTCAAGATAATTCATATTAAACCTCTTCCTTCTTTTTACTTCTCATCAGCTTATTATACGCCTGATGTAATTGCCTGGTTTGTACGTGGGTGTAGATCTGGGTCGTTGATATGTCACTGTGACCTAGCAGTTCCTGTACGGTTCTTAAGTCAGAGTCACTGCCCAGTAAGTGAGTCGCAAATGAATGTCTTAAGGTATGGGGTGAAATGTTCTTTTCAAACCCCAGTTCCTGTTGTTTCTTCTTTATGATTTCAAATACGTATTGCCTTGATAAGGGATTGCCATAGGAATTAATGAAGAAATAATTGCTCTTCTTTCCATCAAGCCATCTCTCTCTGGTGTATTTGTAATATCCGTTTAATCTGTCGGCCGTATCATCGTCAAAGAGCACTACTCTTTCCTTATTGCCCTTGCCTAAGACTCTGATGATCTTATGATTAAGATTTATCTGCTTTATCTGTAATTCAGTAAGTTCACTTACTCTCATTCCCGTAGAATATATCAGCTGCAATATCAGCCTCTGAAATCTTTCCAGTTCATCTGCGTCATTAAAGCTGTTGAACAGGGTTGCTATTTCCTCTTCATTAAGGAAAGTCGGCAGATGATCCTTATTGATCTTAACTGACTGACTGGTAGTTGGATTAGGATAAT
>JAFRLB010000038.1 GCA_017431405.1 Erysipelotrichaceae bacterium
AGCTCACATTGTTTACAGACTTGCGTTCAGAATGTCTAATACATCCTGCTTGCTCATTTCCACATAACGTGGTTCACCACTGTAATTGGAAACTCTTTCGGCCATAATTTCAAAATACTTATCAGTAATGCCTAAGTCAGTAAGATTACTGGTTAAGTGCAGATCCTTGTAGAAGAAGTCTTCCAGGCAGTGGATTGCTTCTCTGGCAATTTCTGTCTTTGGCAGGTTATAGTCGATTTCCCAGACTTCAATTCCGAATTCAGCGAAGCGGTCAAGTGTTTCATCACTTAGGACATGTTTCATCCATCTTGGTGTAACAATTGCCAAGCCTAAACCATGAGTAATGTCATAGAACGCTGATAATTCATGCTCAATTGGATGACAGCTCCAAGGGTTAGTTCCCTTGTCAATTCTGGTAAAGCCGTTGATTGCCCAGGAAGAAGCCCACATCAGATTGGCTCTGGCCTCATAGTTCTCTGGATCGTTGTAGGCAATTGGGGCATATTTGATTACTGTCTTCATTAAGCCGACCATTGCGGTATCTGTCATGTACATGCCCTTTTCATGGCTGAAGTATGATTCCATGATGTGTGATAAGATATCTGCACTGCCGCAGGCTGTCTGATACTTTGAAACACTATAGGTATTCTGTGGATCCATGAAAGCAACTGCCGGTCTTAATAATTCAGCACTTCTGCCTTTCTTTTCATGAGTTGCCTCATTGGTAATGACACCTGTGGTATCCATTTCTGAACCGGTTGCGGCAATTGTTAAGACACATACTACCGGCAAGGCCTTTTCTACCGGAACCTTCTTACTGTGGAAATCCCAGTAGTCGCCATCATAATAACGTCCGGCAGCCATGAACTTGGAAGCGTCAATTACACTTCCCCCACCTACTGCCAGAATTACATCAATGTCAAGTTTCTTACATAAGTCAGCTCCTTCAGCGACTGAAGAAAGTTTTGGGTTTGGTTCGATGCCTGAATATTCGTGCAGAATGAGATTGGCATCTCTTACTTCCTTAACGACCTTGTCATATAAACCTGTTTTCTTTATTGAACCGCCACCGTAGGTCAACAATACCTTATTACCAAATCTTTTAAGTTCTTCACCCAGATGGTGTAACTGATCTTTACCAAAATATACTTTTGTTGGAATATTATAAATAAAATCTCTCATTGTTTATGATCTCCTTACCTGAATTATACCATATGTGAAAACATACAAAAAAAAGAAAATGAATAGTGTATACTATATGTACTGCAGGAGGTGTTCAAATGACCATTAACTGGAATGAAGTCTGGGAACAAATCAAGGGTGATACTACTACTTTCATAGTAAACATCATCTTCATCATAATCATACTGCTCATAGCCAAGCTGCTATTGAATCTGGTAACCAAGAATACCAGCAAGGGCATTGAAAAAGGCAAGGCAATGGATGATGAACGCAAAGGCAAGGAACTTATTACTGCCATGACCATCATCAGAAGCATCAGCCGCTATGCCATCTATTTCATAGCCTTAATGTTGATTCTTAACCAGATTGGCTTTGCCAGTTCCGTAAATAACATCCTGGTAACGGCCGGGGTTGGAAGCTTGATCATTTCCCTTGGTGCTCAGAGCATCATTCAGGACATGCTGGCGGGAATGTTCATTCTGTTTGAAAAGCAGTATGCCGTTGGCGATTTCGTAAAGATCGGCGAATATACAGGTACCGTTACTTCAATAGCCATGCGTCTTACCTACCTTACTAACATTGATGGTCAGAAGGTAATAATTCCAAATGGTCAGATCAAGCAGGTAATTAACTACGGAAACGAGTACAATGTCGCAAGACTAATAATTCCTACTCCTTATGAGGCAAACACAAAGGAAATCATAGATCTATTAAGCAGCATCGTCGAAAACTACTACAACGAAAACAAGGATACCTTTGTTGAAGCACCAACCGTATTAGGCATAACCGCCTTCAATAACAGCAGTGTTGATGTAACCATAATCGGTAAGGTAAAGCCAATGACACACTGGAAGGTTGAAAGAGAATTGCGTTTAAGAATTAAGGAAGAATTTGATAAGCATAACATTTCAATTCCATACCAGCAGGTTGATGTCAAAATCAAGAATAACTAACAGGAACATTTAACGCTCCAGTGTATCCCACCGGAGCGTTTTATTATAAATCTAAATAATCATTTTGGTTTTCCATATTCGCGTTCCATAGCGTCAATTGAAATAACCCATTGTTTTCCATATTTACAGGCATCAACACCATTAACCAGTTTGCCATAGGAAATTGCCTTACGTAAGGTGCTCTCATTCAATCCCCATAATTCCGTTGCATCGGTAAACGCCATTATACCATCAAAAGGAGTATTGATTGTTTCACCATTTGAATACAGTTCATCACATGACAAATCAAGTTCATCATTCCATATTACTCCATAGCCTCCAATATCTACTCTTACCTCAGAAAACAAATCAGGGTCAGATTTAAAGATTAAAAATGATTCCCATTTTTCAAACAATGGCTTTACATCATATACCTTAGTTACACCTTCCGCAAATTGTACTCTTAAACAATAATCTGAAAGAACTCCTACCGATTTGATCTTATGAAACATTTTTACCAACTCCTTATTTCAGGGGAGATATTGATATAAACCTTTGAATCTCCCAAATATACAAAAGTTCGCTTGAGTGCATCAATCCATTCCCGCACCATTGAAAGCACCCTTGGTGGCAGATAATCTTCTAGTATACTTCCAGTTCTAATACTAATGGCCGCTATCTCTTCACCGTGAACCTCCCATAAGCTAAAGACTTATGGGCTTCTTAAGAAGTTTGATATTTAAGCTTTGTTCACCTGACAATAGTTAGTGTACTATGATCAGGCTATCCTTATTCTTAACGGGCTGTCCACTTGCCCTCTACTGTATAG
>JAFRLB010000039.1 GCA_017431405.1 Erysipelotrichaceae bacterium
TCCCCGGGGAGAGAGGCCGCTTGTCGAGCTGTATTTGGAACCTGGGTGTCTTTTCCCGACAATGCACGGGCGAGTCCCTGCCCCTTCGTGTTGACTTCATTCACAGGGTGTAGTTCGAAGAGGTGTCCGGGCATCGGGATCTTATCAAGAGGGGGCGAGGCGAACAGGCTGCGCCACGTCAGCGACTGCAACTGTGTGGCCATGAGCAGCCTCCTGAGGTCACCTGCACAAGTCGAAGGAACCCATGCTTCCATGCCTCAACCCGAGCAAGACCTCGAGAGACCTTCTTCAACACGTCTCAAGGCCAGATTCCCCTACCATGGCTCGGGAGCAATGACACGCTCCCCCTCGCCACTCGATCAGAAAGATTACATTCATTATAACTATACCGGCATAAGAGAAAGAAACAGAATGTCACCGGAAGCCAGAGCAAGTCAGTTTAATCCGTTTGATGCCTTAACCGGACTTGGGGCAGCCATTAACAGGGCTGGTTTTGTTGGCGATGAAAGAATTGAATTATCAGAAGATCAGTTTAAGGAAATAAATGACCTATTGGTACAGTTAAGAAGAAATGACTCAGTAAACATCATTTACTATGATGAAGACCAGTATAAGGAAATTGATGATACCTTCATAAGGTTTGATTCTGAAAAAAACATCATTGTGTTAACAGAAAACAGAGTTAAACTGTCAGAGGTCATCTGGCTAAAGCTGAATTAGCAGGGCAGATATGAAATAAACAAACGTATATGGGGATAGTATGAAGAAATTTGAACATACAGATAGAAAGGGCTTCTGGCTTGGCTTCATTGATTTCTTCACAGCCGGTCTGTTCTTTGTATTTTACATGAAGAATGGCTTACAGGACGATATTGATGAAGTACTAGGTAAGAAGACCCAGAAGTATCACATAGCTTATCTCTTAGGAATTCCTAATCTGTTCATTTATACACTTGTTTGGATGGCCAGGATAGCTGAAGACTTAAGAAACAAAGCAATTGAATTAGGCATAGAAGGGGAACTTACCTCCTATAAGCACATGTTTAACTGGAATGTGTTTGGCATACTGTGCTTTGGGCCGATGATTGCCACGGAAAGATTCTTTGATACATTAAATAAAGTTGAAAAGGAACTTAACAGAAGAAACGGCTATTGATAACTGAGCATTTAGGACATATGAGCTATGATTTTACGCTAATATGAACTTAACAGAAGAACGGGGACAATAATATGAATCTCTTAATACATGATCTGGATGAGAAACGCTGGGAAGAAGTAAAGAGTGAATATGAGGGCTGGAACATCGTATCTGATAACGGACAGATAAGACCTTGCAGCGGCTGTTTCAGCTGCTGGAACAAGACACCGGGAGAATGCATTATCAAAGATGGCTATCAGAACATGGGATATCTTATTCACCACAGTGAAGAAGTAGTTGTGATAAGCAGATGTACCTATGGCGGTTTTTCCGGCTTTGTTAAAAATGTCTTTGACCGCTGTCTTGGTTATGTCTTGCCGCAGTTCGAAGTAGTTAATGGTGAATCACATCATCAGAAACGTTATGCAGAAGACAAGCCTTTTACTTTCATTTTCTATGGCAATAACTTATCAGAAGACGATAAGAAAAAGGCTGAGAGATATGTTAAGGCCGTTTGTACCAATATCCGTGGGTATGTAAAGAATGTTGAATTCAGAGAAGATAAGGAAGAAAGAAAAATAAATCCAAGAACCGGAAACTGTTCATCTAAAACTGTCATACTCAATGCCAGCATGCGCTATTCAACCGGTAATTCATTTGTCTTTTCCGAAAAACTGAAGGCCTTATTGGAAGGGAAGACGGAAACATATAATCTATGCCGTTATCTAAATGACCTTCCTTCACTGGTTGGTAATCTTTCTGGCTGTGACAGATTGGTAATATGTACACCGTTATACGTTGACGGCTTACCATCACAGCTTATCAGACTGTTTGAATGCTTTGAAAAGGAGTACAGGGGCAGTGAAAAGAAAGTATATTTATTGGCTAATATGGGCTTATACGAGAGCAGGCAGCTTGTCAACTTGTTCAATGCCGTAAAGCAGTGGTGTAAAGTCATGAACTTTGAATATGGCGGAGGCTTGGGCATAAGTGCCGGTGAGCTGTTGGGCGTATTAATTCAGAAACTGCCATTTGAAGCAGGCACATGCCGGAATGCTTATAATGGCATAAGACACCTTGCTGAAACAGTAAATAAGAAAAAAGTACAGAGCGATGAGTTTGCTGAGCCAAACGCATTCCCACGCTCCTTATACATTGGCATTGCCAATACCAACTGGCGCATAATCGCAAAAAGAAACGGTATCAGACCATCTGATCTGTACCGTAAACTGTAATCAGAAATAAGTAATGATCCGGTTTCCCGGATCAGTTTTCTATTGTTTTGTTAAGCTGTGGATTTTTTCAATGGCTGTCTGTAAGGCCTCAGGATTAACAGTGCCGGCAAATACTTCTGTATTATTAGTGCTGTAACATGCTACTGAATTATATAATGCCGGCAATTTCTGAATTTCAATTGACCATAATGCTGAAGGATCCAGTGAACTCTTGATCATGTATCCAATGAACTCTTTGGCATCAATGTTTGTGGCAACTGACTTATCCATGGAATCTGCGATGCTCTTCAGATTTGTTACGATGGAATCATATTTCTTGGTAATGTCCATTACGTCACTGAAGCTTTCAAATGAAATGTTGAATGCTGTTTCAGACAATTTGTTTTTAATGGCCTTGTAAATGGACTTCTGAATGTCCCAGTGTGATTCATATCCCTTATTCAGGTGATAGAATTCTCTGGCATATACCAAAGCCTTGGTACCATCTAAAGTGAGCTTGCCTTTATCAAAGTAGTACTGAGGTTTGATCCAGCCTTCAGATGTCTTAACTTCCTGATAACTTGGGAATGCTTGTTCATTTTCAATTTCAATGCCGCCAATGGCATCTATCAACTTAGCTACAGATGAATAATTGACTCTGGCATAATAATCGATTGGGGTATCAAGTAATTCTGATACGGCATTCTGCCAGTTGTTAATACTGTAAAGAGAAACATAGTTAAGTCTGTCAACCTTGTCATCTACTGTTACTTCCAGATCATATGGTAATACTGTAACAAGCAGTTTATGAGTAGTAGGGTTAAAGGTCAGTAAGATGGAGATATCTGTTCTGTTCATGAAATCTTCATCACTCTTTAAGCCTCTGGCATCATTACCGCCTATTAAGACAGTGAATGTATCCTTGGTTATGTCTTTGTCAGAAGCAACAGGCAAATCAGTTGGTATTTCTTCGGTATACTGATGCTTGATTGTGGTTGATGATAATATGCTGCCGTTAGGGTAGGAGTCACTTATTGTTTCTATCAGTTCATCAGGCATGATCATAGCGCCCAAACGGCTGTAACCACCTCTACTGTTGAAACTGTATTGTGAGACAATTGAAGGAATTGTATCATAAGTGAGAACATCGAGGCTTGTACCTCTGTCATAAATACTTTGGTATACAGGTGCCATATCACAGGTGACATATTCTTCTAACATGCCAACCATTATATCTCTATAATCGATTTCCTCATTACTCAGATAGTCAGGATTAGCCAGAATGTAAACGCTGTGATCAGTTGTTTCCGGCATGGTGGTGAAAACATTATTAACGTAGTCAATTGCGGAATTTACCTTGGTCAAGGCAAATACGCCTGTACCTGATATTAATAATGCCAGTAATGATAAGATGACCTGTGGCCACTTATGCTTAGCAAATAAGGCAATCAGCAAACATATAAGGTTAATGGCAACAAGAGCTCCAACAGCTACATACTTAACAGTTGAACTGAGCAGTAAGGAACGCATTATTTCAATTACTGCCCAAATGGAAATACCTAAACCCAGCAACATTATAATGAACGATACCGGTTTTATTCTACTTTTATTTTCAGACATATTATTATCCCCCAAAACTGTATAACTAAAACAATTATAGCCTAAATAAGCTTTTTTGTTTTATAAAAAAGACAGATTACTGACAAGCAAGGTATTTTGCTTTATATGTGTCAAGTTATGTGACATAATATAATCACTAAAAAGATAAATAATAATCATACACACAGGAAAGTTTTTTTCGTCTACTTAAGGAGGAACAACAATGGGACTATTCGACAAGATTTTTAAAGAAGGGGCAAAGGCTCTTGAAGAGCTGACTTCTGAGGAAAATAAGGAAAAGGCCGCAAATCTTTTTAACAACATTAAGGAAAAGGCAACTGATGTGATCAATGAGGTCACAAGTGAGGAAAACAAGCAGAAAGCTGCTGATTTCTTTAACGAGATCAAGGAAAAAGCCAATGAAGCATTAAATGACGGTAAAGATGAAAACAAGGATAAGGTATCAAGTTTTCTGGACAAGCTGACTGATAAGATCGATGAGGTCAAGAAGGAACAGGCATTGAAGGAGCAGAAGAAGGAAGAGTACTATACTGCTGATCCTGAAGATACCAGAACAGCCAGGGAAAAGATCTTACAGGTACTCGCTGATGAATTTCCAAATTACATTGTAAGGGAAAATGTGTCTCCTAGAACAATAGGAGGAACAGGCAGGTTCATGGACTATTCTATAGCGGTCTATGACAATGAAAAGCCGGTTCTGTTCATAATGCTGATCGGCAAGACAACTACCTCACATCGTGAGTATAAATGGAGCAGGCAGGAAGCGGAAAAGAACGGTTATAACTTCATTAACTTCGTTAACCATTTTCCAAATACCATTCCTTACATAACTGACAGATTACATAAGTATTTGTAGTATTTGTCAGTTTCAGATACAAAGAAAGAGAAATGCAGAAATGCGCCTGTGGCGGGTGCAGCAGGAACAATTAACATGACTTTACAGGCAGTCTGATCCTGTACCATCCCGTATCGAAAGCATTGCTTTCTTCAAAGTACTTTCTCTTTCTTTTTCTTACTATGAGCATACTGGATGAACTAAGAGAAGAGTATACCTGGGTAAACTACCGGGAAGCTAAATGTGAAAGAAACCAGCTAAATAAAAGGGAACTCAGACAGCTGGATGATTTCATTATGAATAAGAAGTATGAGTCTGTAACTGATACTTTTTCTTTTGGTTTGCCGGTTAAAAAGACAATTTCAAAAATGGACTCTGACAAGAAAAGAACGGTATACAGTTACAGTACTGAAGAAACATGGGTATTAAAGGTTATGGCTTATCTGTTATACAGGTATGATCATCTTATACCTGAGTGCTGTTACTCGTTCAGAAGAAATGTTACTGCCGCAAAAGCCATTTCTAACATCAGAAAAATCAAAGACCATAATGAAAAATACGTTTTAAAGGCAGATGTCCATGATTACTTCAATTCCATTGACTGTGACCTCTTAACAGACGTTTTAAGAGAGATTATTACTGATGACGATAAATTGCTCGAGTTCATGATATCGCTCTTAAAACAGGATAAATGTGTTTCTGAAGGGGAAATCATTTATGAAAAAAGAGGAGCCATGGCTGGAGTGCCGCTGGCCAGTTTCTTTGCGAATGTATATTTGATGAGCATGGATAAGTACTTTACGGATAAAGGCATTAATTATTACAGGTATTCTGACGACATCATCATGTTTCTTGACAGTGAAGAGGAATTAGATGAATGCCTTAATGATTTGAAGAAACAACTTAATGAAAAGAAACTGACATTAAATGATAAGAAGACCAGAACGCATAAACAGCATGAAAGCTGGGAGTTTCTGGGCTTTAAATATAATGATGGTGAAATCGATCTTTCCGAAGGCGCAATAAGAAAAATGAAAGGCCGAATCAGAAGAAAGGCTCATAAGCTATATCGCTGGAGAAAGAAGAATAACGCTGATTACGAAATAGCTGCCAGAGCAATGATCAGGTCGCTGGACAACCGCTTGTATGACTTATCAGGCACTAATGACTTTACCTGGAGCAGATTTTACTTCCCAGTCATAACCACGACTGAAGGACTGCATCAGATCGATGAGTACATGCTGATGTATCTGAGATATCTATATACTGGGAAACATTGTAAGAGTAACTATAAGGTAAGCTATGAAAGCCTTAAATTACTGGGTTATACGCCATTGGTGGCAGAGTATTACAACTGGAAAAAAGAAAATGAGATGTTAGAAAAAGGGAGAGACCGTTAGCTGTCTCTCCTGTTATTTAAAAAGGCTTTCTTAAGGATATCTGGCATGAATGTACTTACCATAAAACTATAGACGCTTAGGCGTCTTTTTTCAGGCAAAAAGAAAGAGATGGTTACGGCGCCATCTCTTTCCGCCTTGCGGCATGTCTTATTATAGACAGGAGGTATCCTGAATCTTACTCAATATCTGTGCAGGTATCAAAGAACATGATGATTCCGGCTTCAACATCATCCTTTAAATCAAAGTAATTATGGATCTCGTGACGGTATTCCGGATATAACCTGGTCATTACGGCATGTCCCGTATCAGTTCACCAGTTAGTGCACTGATATACACCTGTACCGTACTGGCCAACAGGGTCCTGATCGCCGGCGATATTATAAATAGGCAATCCCTTTGGAACCTTTTCTGCCCACTCAGGTCCCGTAATGTCTTCAATCATCTGTAAGAAATACAGCCATGCTCTGTTACTGGTTGGTTTTGTAAAGGCATCAAACGGGTCTTCAGCATGGTCTTTCTGTACATATGGGTCATCACAGATCCATTCATTTCCTAGTTTGACTCCTTCAATGCATCTGGCAAACATCCAACCCATGAATTCAGCTCCCAGGGTGCCATCTGATTCATTGCCTTTGCCTTCATCA
>JAFRLB010000040.1 GCA_017431405.1 Erysipelotrichaceae bacterium
GAATGTCCGGCATCAATGGCTACGCTGAATTTATCACCTTTAATGTAACCGAGGGCTGGGCGGTCTCTTTCTTCTTCATATGAAGTATACCAAACGCGTTCTGTTAATCTGTAAAGTTCCATGTCTGTACCTCTTACAATCATCATTTTAACAGATATAGTTAATTAATATGTATATGAACAGCTATTTTCAGTTATAATTTAAGATGAATTTAGCAGTTTTGGAGATATAAAATGAAAATACTATTTGTTACCAGTGAATGTGCGCCGTATTCAAAGTCGGGCGGTTTGGCAGATGTAGCCTTTTCCTTGCCGCCGGCTTTACTTCGGGAAGGCAATGAAATTGAAATAATAACCCCATATTACAAGTGCGTCAGAGAAAAATATGAAAGTGAACTGACTTACATTACCAATCTGAGAGTCAGCTTAGGTAATGCAACGCTTTACTGTGGCTTGTTCAGAGGTTTGTTAAATGGGGTACCGATATGGTTCATCGATAATCAGAGTCTATTTGAAAGAGACAAGTTATATGGCTATGATGACGACAAGTTCCGTTTTGCCTGGTTTTCAAAAGCAGTTATTGATGTAATGCATCTGTTGGACTTTGTACCAGACATCTTGCATTGTAATGACTGGGAAAGCGCGTTATGTGTCATGTATCTAAAAGATAATCAGGCAATTAAGCATGATTACCGTAATATTAAAACCGTATTTACCATCCATAACATTGCCTACCAGGGTCAGTATGGCGTAAGAGAAATGAGCGAAACATTTGCGCTAGATCCAGGCTGGTATCATGGTGGTTTAGGTTATGAATACATGGGCAGACATGACGTTAACCTAATGAAAGGTGCCATGTTAATGGCTGATGCCGTTTCAACAGTATCTCCAACCTATGCCAGAGAATTACATTATCCGGAATTCGGCAAGGGCCTTGAAGGTGTTTGTGACTTAATTGAATCAAAGCTCTATGGTATCTTAAACGGCATTGATCCAGATCACTATGATCCAGGTAAGGACCCTAGAATTCCTGCCAACTTTACCGTTGAGGATAAGAGCGGCAAGCAGATATGTAAGGAATACATTCAGGAAACATTTGGCTTGCGTAAGGAAAAGTCATGGCCGTTATTTGCCGTAGTGGCAAGACTGGTAGAACAGAAGGGCATAGAGCTCATTAAAGAACTGTTACCAAGACTTATGAAGAAGGGCATACAGCTTGTCATATTCGGCCAGGGTGAACAGCGTTACATTGATTACTTCAATCACTGCCTGATTCAGTATCCTGGTCAGTTCGGCTTCTCTGATAAGTACAGTGAAGACATGGCTGCCAAGGTTTTTGCCGGTGCAGATTTCTATCTGATGCCAAGTGCCTTTGAACCATGCGGCTTATCACAGATGATGGCAATGCGTTACGGTACCGTACCAATCGTACATGAAACAGGTGGCCTGAAAGATACTGTCAGACCTTATTCTGACTTCGACGGCATCGGTGATGGCTTCTCATTCAGTGACTACAATGCTAAGAGTCTGATGCTGGCAATTGATGAAGCCATTAAGGTTTACTTTGCTCAGCAAAAGGTATTTGAAAAGATCAAGGACAGATGCATGAAGAAGGATTTCTCCTGGAAGAAATCAGCCATTACCTATATGAAGATGTATTCAGACATCTGCGGCAGTGGCTATGACCCAGCGGTTACCTTCATGGATGCCTATGATACATTAAAAGTTGTTTATGAAGACCTAGATGAAAAGCGTAATGCCTATCTCCAAGAACAGGCAGATGATTATTCAAACATCATACAGATCAGAATTGAAGGACCTGGTGAAGGAACCTTCTATGTAAAATTCACAAAACAGGGCATGGAAATGGCACCATACAGTTATGATGGCGCAGATGTATATGTAAGTACTACTCTTGATAACTTATACAATATGGCTAACGGAACCGTAAATGCGGATAAGCTTTACGTTAACGGCCAGTTGAAAGTTGAAGGCAACATTTCCAAGGGTGCCGAAATGAGATACTTGCTTGGCAAGAATAAATGGAAATAGATTTTATCTGTTTCCTTTTCATTTAAGGGAGGTTCAGGATGAGTCAGAATCTAAATAATGCAGATTTAGTGATTAGAAATGTCAGAGTCTTTAACAGCTATTTCAGAAACTTTAATGATGCTGATGTATATGTAAAAGACGGCAAGTTCCTTTACATTGATAAGAAGAAAGTAAATGAAATTACAGCTGATAATGAAATTGACGGTAAAGGCAAATACATGATACCGGGGTTAATTGACATTCACATGCACATTGAAAGTTCAATGGTTACTCCTGAAGCCTTCTGTAAGTTTACCAGCCGAAACGGTTTGACTACAATCGTTTCTGAACCTCATGAGATCGCAAATGTATGCGGTAAGTTTGGAATCAAAGCAATGATAAAATCAGGCTTAAACAGCCCATATGACTGTTATTACGCAATTCCAAGTAATGTGCCGATAATGCCTGAAGAGTATGAAACCAGCGGTGGTAAGATAACCTGTGAAGACATGTTTGAATTAAGGCATGAAGAAGGAATCATCTGCTTGGGAGAAGTAATGAACTTCAGAGAGATCATCAGAGATAATGATTCGGAAGTCGGTAAGTTCATCGATATCATTCATAAGGAAGATCATAATTATCCATTGGAAGGACATTGTCCGGCTTTGGTAGATTCAGATCTGGCTAAGTACATATACTTGGGAATACAAAGCGACCATTGTGATCATGATCTGGAAGAAATCAGACAGAGATTTGAAAACGGGTTATTTGTTCAGTTACAGGATGTAATGGTAAAACAGGAAATAATAGATTTCATCATAAAGAATAACTTATATGAGTATTTCAGCTTTGTTACTGACGATACATTGCCTGACATTCTTTATTCAAGAGGACACGTCGATGCCGTAATGCGTAAGACCATTAAAATGGGCATGAAAGCCGAACAGGCAATTTACTGTACGACCTATACACCGGCCAGAAGAATGAACCTGTTGGACAGGGGAGTCATTGCGCCAGGCAGGCTGGCAGACTTTGTTTTATTGGATGATCTTAATGAACTGCATATCGTTAATACCTTTAAGAAAGGCAAGTGCATTTACGATATTAATGATTCTGAAGATGAAAGAGAAGATTATTCACTGGATGGCCAGTTTGAAGATACGATCCATTCCCGCAAATTAGAAATGAGTGACTTCATTGTCAGAGTCTCTGGCGAAGACAGAACAGTTAAGGTCAGAGTCATGGTCAGCAATCCAAACAATAACAAAACTGACGAAGAGATCGTTGAAATGAGAGTCAAGGACAATGTTCTTTGTTGGAAGGAATCTGGCTGTAATCTGGTACTGAATGTCGAAAGACATGGCAGAGACAATCACATTGCCTATGGCTTTGTCAAGGGAGCATGTATTAAGAGCGGTGCCATCGCAACAAGTTACTTACATGATTCTCATGATCTGATGGTCATGGGAACTAATGAAAAGGACATGTTAATGGCCATTAACAGAGTCATGGAGCTAAATGGCGGTATCGTGGCTGTTAATAATGAAGCAATTACAGGTGAAATAGCCTTACCGATAGCCGGTTTGTTAAGCAAGAAAAGCGTTAAGAAAACAGTTGAAGAATTTGAAACAGTAAGAAAGGCATTTAATGATCAGGGCTATGAGCATGTAAATAACATTATGAATTTCTGTTTACTGGCATTAACCTGTGTACCAACCTTAAAGTTAACTGACAGAGGCTACATGAATACCGTTGAACTTAAAATGGTTGATATGATTATCGATTAACTTTAAAAACGGAAAGCATCAATGTTATAATATAAACAGGTATTTAAACAATAAAGATAGGGGATAGATAGTATGAAGGAGACATTCTTAATCAAAGTTAATGAGCTTGATATTGAAGCTCAGTACGACATGGAAAAAATCAATGAAGTATTCTTGCCATTAATGAAAAAATGGACGGAAATGCAGAAGCAGTTAGACAGAAGACTGATCGTCATGTTAGCAGCTGCTCCAGGTGCCGGTAAGAGCACTCTGACATTATTCTTGCAGCAGTATTCAAAACAGTTGGAAGATGTTACTGACATTCAGGCTGTTGCCATGGATGGCTTCTTCTATAAGCCGGAATATCTGAAATCACATTACTTACCAGATGGAAAGACCTTCTTACAGGAAATGAAGGGCGCACCTGAAACATATGATGTTCCATTGTTCATCAGCAAGATCAAGGAAGCCAAGGAAAAGGAAGAATCATGGTGGCCAACATATAACAGAGCCAAGCATTGCCCGGAAGACGATACCTTATTAGTTAACGGCAAGATCGTCTTAATTGAAGGTAACTACCTGTTATTAAATGAAGAACCATGGGATGAAGTAAAGACATTGGCTGACGATACCATCTTCATTTCAACAGATCCAGATGGCTTAAAGGAAAGACTTGTCGGCAGAAAGATGCAGTCAGGCTATGATGCATCATTCTCTGATAATTTCTTCTATAATGTTGACAGAGTAAATGCCATCAGAATAAATAAGAATTCTGCTCCAGGCAACACAAATCTGTACATGAATGCAGATGGCGACTATCTGCCTGTTGAATAATTAATAATGATTGGTTAAAGTGGGCTAAATGCCCACTTTTACTATATATTTTGAATATCATTGGAGAAACTCTAATGAATAATTTTGGCGATAAAAAGAAAGAAATAAGGAAAGAAATCAGACAGATCAGCCTTGAAAAAGAATATGTTCAATGTGCCAGTAAGGTAATTACAGATAAGATACTGGGATTGGACTGTTTTAAGAATGCAAAAAGCATTTTCTGTTATCTTTCTACAGATGATGAGGTTTCTACTTGGGATATCATTAATGAAGTGATAACAGATAAAAAGGTCTATGTTCCATATTGTGTCGATAAGGAGAAGATGACAGCCGTAAGATATTCTTCTGATGATGAATTAAATAAGAATAAATACGGCATTTATGAACCTGTAGATATCAGTGAAACAGAAACTGATTTTGACGTTGTAATTGTTCCTTGCTTATCCGCCGGCAGAAATTGTTCCAGATTAGGTCATGGCAGAGGCTATTATGACCGTTTTCTAAAAAATACAGAAACTACTAAAATATGCCTTTGTTTTGAAAAACTGATTAGAGATGATTTGCCAATGGATGAAAATGACATCTACATGGACATGATCATCACGGAGAAAAATGTATATTTGCTTCATGATAGAAGCAATTAAAATAATTTTTGATATAATAAGATTATGAGAAGGTTAATAATATCATTTATTTTAGTTGGTTTAACATTTATCAACCAACCACTCAGCAATAAAGGAGTACTTATGAATACTGATGCTTATGAACAACTTCAGCAGTTTTCGCTTGAATTGTCTACTGATTATGGTCATTTGTCTTTAAGGTGGGAGAAACCTGATGTAATTACAGGTAATGATAGTTATAAGGTCATTCTACAGGGATACCAGGATGGTAAATGGAATGATCTCCATGAGACATATGCTATGACGACATATTATGATGGCAGAGACTTAAATGCTTATTGTGCCCAGGAGAATGGTTTTAAGGAAAAATGCCGGTTCATTGTTGAGGGATATGATAATGATATACTGGTTTGTTATGGCATATCAGATGAATATGATCCACGTGACTTTTTCCCTGAAGTTGAAGAACTTGTAATAGGTAAAGACATCAATGCCGATGACATTAATTATGTATCATACACTCAGAGTGGGACGACAGCTGACAGCATAATGTCATATACAGTAACTAAAGATGAAGATGAGTATCTGCTTTACTATGGCGATAAGGAGAAGAAGATAACAAAGGCTCAATGGGATAATGTCATTGAGCTTGTCAAACAGGGGACAGTGGTAAGAGACTACATCATGGATCCTGAATTAGTTGTGCTTGATGGTGAAACCAGACGTTACAGAATTGAGTGGGAAGATATTACTGATCTGGAAAGTAATTATTATTCTCTGAGGATGAAAGATAAGAGCTTGCTAGAGTATTTCCAGAAACTTGAAAAGGGTGGTATTGACATCGCAACCATAGGAATAGGAGCTGCTGCCATAATAGGTGCTGCTTCAATTGCTCTTTTGAAAAAGAAGAAATAGATTTATGGCGTATAAATAATCAAATCATTCACAAATAACATATATGTGATAATTGTTAAATGTTTGTGAAATGTGTTCACAAGTTGTGACTGAAGGGTGCTTGTATTGCAGAAAGTTATCGATGTTTTAAAGGAATTGAATATAAGGCATCATGATAGTCTATGCTGAATAATGATGGATGGTTTATAAAATACCGTTTATAAGAACATTTGTAAATTGATTGATGATCCATAATAAAGTTTAATAAGTAACTGGATAAAAAAGATAAAAGTATAACGATCCATGAAGAGCGCTGTGAGCGATTTAGAAAAAGATTTATGGATGATTATAGGTGAAAAGTTCTAAAAATTGATCACAGAGAACATCAGGTGATTGATAGTAGATGAAATGCTAGCTTACAATGATGCAGTAGTTTGATAAGAAAAGAAATGATAGAATATAACTGTAAATAGAATATAAATAAGAGCTAAAACACAAAGGCATAAAACAGGTTATATTTAAGTAAGCTTTAGCAAATGTCAAAATAGCCTTTAAAATAAGCATTTAAATATTACATAATATACATTATGCGAAGTAAATAACGTAATTCTCGGGAGGTTCCTTTTTATTGGTATCCTCCCTTTTGATATATGCAATGGTATTAATCCAAATATCCAAGTTAATGATTTTTTAATAATTCAACAGCTTTTTTCTTAATCAACAGATGAACTATCCTTTAAATACGGAGGTATGATAACATGAAAAAACTATTGATGCTTTTATTATTAGCCCTTCTCGTTACGGCTTGTAGTCCTAAAGAAACCGAATTAGTACAACCTAAGGAAGATGAAATGATAATTCAATACATTATTGATTCTGAAGATATCTGCCGTGTTGATTTTGTGTCCGATCTCAATGGTAAATATCTGAGAATGGGTGGGTTTGCTGATTTCGACAGGAAATCTCTGAAAGGTGCCGACGACATTTACATTTCCTATTCCCACCAGGATATTGAATTAAATAAGGAATGGGATAACAGCGTGCTGTTTGAAGGCATTATCACTCAACAGCTTCATCTATATGATAAAAATGACAATGAAATTGCGGTTATTGATAATCTTTCAATTCCTGTTGAACCAGGAACAGTTAAAACATTAACCATTGAAAAAGTTGGAAATGATTTCGTAGCAACATGCCACTGAAATATTTCTTTCTGTAGTGTAAATAAGGATTCATCTTTTATGCTTATATTATATGTTTATCTAATCGATTTAGATAATCTACATTCCCCCTTTTTATTCAGTTGTTAATAAAAAAAGGTTGGATTTCCAACCTTGTCAGTTTATATCTTTTCCGAGAATCCTTTTTCAAAACAGAATATGCTGGTATTCGACCATATAGCCGTCCGGATCCTTAATGAAGAATGAGTATACAGGAAATTTTGGATGCATTTCCGGCTCCTTGATGACTTCACACTTATCGCAAAGCTCATTATACTTATCCAATACTTCTTCATTATTGTCCAGATTTAATGACAGACATACTCCCTTTGGCCCGCTTAACGGCTTACGGCCATCATCATACTGACAAAAGCCCCAGTAGCCATATCCGGTATCAAAAATGTAGAGATTAATCCCCTGTTTCTGATGAACCTGTAACTTAAGAACATTAGCGTAAAACTCATAAGTCTTATTAATGTCTGTTACCGGTAAGAAGATCACACTGCTTGTTACTGGCATGTCAGTCCTTCTTTCTGAACTCGTTTTCCAGGCGCCAGTTAATGGCTCTTTGCAGGTAATCTACATAGTCAGGATTCTTGCACATGCCCTTCCCTGGTGTATCGCTGATCTTAGCTACATCCTGCCCATTGCATAAGGTAACCTTCATGACAATGTTAAGCGGTGTAACTGAGGCGTCATTAGAAATGTAAGTTCCAATGCCGAAAGCGACCTTGCATCTCTTTGAAAAATGTTCGTTGATTCTGGTTGCTTTCTCGAAGTTAAGAGAATCACTGAATAACAAGGTCTTGGTCTTTGGATCGATTCCCAGCTTCTCGTAGTGAGCAATGATCTTTTCGCCCCATTCAATTGGATCGCCACTGTCGTGTCTTACACCTGAGAATAATGTAGCTAAAGTCAGATCAAAGTCTCTTAGGAAACAGTCTGTGGTAATTGTATCTGTTAAGGCAGTACCGTTTAGAACACCGTATTCCTTGACCCAGGCATCAAGAGCATAGTAGTTGGAATATGCCGGGTTGATCTTATGATTACCCTGCCCTACGCACATGATCCATTCATGAGCCATTGTTCCTACAGGAGTTAAGTTAAACTTTCTGGCTAAATATACATTTGATGTACCGACAAAATGTGACTTCAATGTCTTTCTCTTATTAAGAGATGCCAATTGCTTGACGGCGTATAGCTGAGCTTCGGAAGAAAGTCTTCTTCTTAAGCCGAATTCACTGTAGTTACCTAATACATAATCATTTGACTTGATGAATTCCATCTTGTACTTGAGGTTTGTCTTGAAGTTGGAAATTAGGGTTGAATAATCATATTTGAGACGGAAATATACTTCATTAACGATGGCCAGGGTTGGTACTTCATACATTGAGGTATTTAACCAGGTTCCCTTAGTCTCAATTGACAAGCCTGATTCATCATCCTCATTAATGTAAAAGTCCTCGTAGCGAGGCTGCCAGAGCCTCAGAAAGTCAATGTAGCTTCCCTTTATCCACTTTATAGCGTGTAAGTATTCCAGTTCATCTTCCGTAAATCTCAGACGGCAGAATAACTTGATCTGACGCTTTATTTCTTCAACCATTTCATGAGTGAACTTAACATCCTTGTTACGACATTTAAAAGTCCAGGTTGTCTTGTAATCACTGAACTGGTGATAAATGGCCTGGCCCATTGAGAACTTATATAAGTCATTTTCCAATAAACTGTTAATTATCTGTTTCATAAATATCATTCCTTTACTTATATTTTATTAGGATTCTTTCGACAATGAAAGGGGTCAGGGACAATGTTATTACTGAGATCTTCAGGTACATGTCTTCAGGCAATAAGACACTTAACAATACGATGAATCCCATTCCCACGCAGCGTCCTAATGACATTGCGGTTTCTCTTCCTACGATTCTTTCCGTCATTTCATTGTCATATCTTGAAATGATATTGGCAGAAATGTAGGCGTAGGAATTGTCATAGAATACCAGAGCAAGAGCATTTGATACACCATAGTAGATTGCCCCGGCTATGTTATCAAACAATACCAGAACAACGGTGCTTGATACGGTCAGAAATACGCCAATCATGAATGTGGTATCAATGTGCTTCTTATCCAGAAATTTGGTAATGATTCTGAAAGAAGCAATCGTTATGATGGCAAACATGATCTGTAACCTTGAATATAGTCCCCCACTGCCGGCGGCGTTGAATACCAGTATTCCATTCAGGGTTAAGGAAAGAGAATTCTTCATGCCGTAGAAGAATATGGCAACCTGATGATCACGCCATTGTTTATCCTTAAGCGACAAGGCGCTTAAAACGCTCTTGGAAGTGTTTTCTCTTCTTTTGTGAATACTTAATGCGATTAAGATAACGAGGCTGTAAACGGCTATTATGAGCATTAAAATGTGTCTGTATCCTGTCATGTCATCTGGCGAATGGCCGATTATGATACCGGCAATTACCGGGGCCAATAAGGCACTGACATTATTAAATATGCCGTTATATGACAGGAACTTCGCCCTGGTTTCAACTGTTGAAATGATCTGGTTACTGGCATTGGCACTGTACCAGTAGAAGCCCTCCCCAATGCCTGTTATTACCGCGGCTATCAGTATGTAATTACCATTGATTTCAAATAAGGCCTTACCCATCAAAGCATAAACCAGTGAACAGGTAATTAATATGATTCCGATGGTATAGGTTATGACAAAGGAATGTTTTCTGGTAATGTGATTTCCCAGAATGAAAAAGAATGGAAACAGGCCTATTCTGATCATGGTGTAAATTGACATCGTGATCAGTGAATCAGCGTATACGTAAAGGTATACATTCACAAAGCTTGTTGCCAAAGAATATCCAAAGTTAAATAATGCGTTTAATAAAACGGTTCTCTTCTCTAAATCTGACATCCATGTGATTATAGCACTAATCAGCAACATTGCGTAAAAAAGATATGGCATGTTTAACCATATCTTCCTTAACTTTAATGAATGTAGGCCTTTGCCATCTTAACCTTCTGACTCCAGGAGAGATTTCTGAATATCTGACTGAAGTAAACATTCAAAATTGTAGCGATTATTCTATATAGCAAGTAAACCATGATATGACCTCCTGCTATACATTTGGCTTTAATTACGGTTATTCCTAGTAATTAGTCGATAATCGCGCTTGATAATTCAAAGTAGAAGGTTGAGCCCTTTCCTACTTCGGTATTAACGCCATACTTGGATTTGTGGTCTTCCAGAATAGCCTTGTTAATGGCTAAGCCCAAGCCGCTGCCACTCTGTGCTCTGGTATATTTCTTGTCGTTCTTATAATAACGGTCCCAGATGTATGGCAACATGTTTTCATCAATGCCCGGGCCATGGTCTTCTATTTCAACTCTGATGGTCGTCTTATTGACTAAGAAGGCCCTGATGATGATTAACTTGTCATCACCACAGTGCTTCAAAGCATTGGATATGAAGTTATAAAGTACTTCATTGATCTTTGATTCGTCGCCATAGGCAACCAGTTCCGGCTCACAGTCGATCTGAATGTTGATGCCTTCCTTCTGAACCATGGTATTGAATTTGTTAACGCTCTCCAAAATATTGGTACTTAAGTCAAATGGCCCAAAGTTGAAGCTTGCGACACCATCTTGTAACTTTGATAAATCCAGCATGTCACTTACCAGCTTGTTAAGGTTATCGGTTTCATTAATAATGACATCAAGATGTTCATTTCTCTTGGCTTTCTT
Organism: Erysipelotrichaceae bacterium; assembly: GCA_017431405.1. Lineage (GTDB taxonomy): Bacteria > Bacillota_I > Bacilli_A > Erysipelotrichales > Erysipelotrichaceae > RUG521. The sequence goes on from JAFRLB010000040.1 coordinate 11,122, forward strand.
ACTGCCGGAAATGTCTCTGATCATTTCAGCGTAGGCTTTGATCATCGTTAATGGGGTTTTCAAGTCATGAGAGACATTGGCAAACAGTTCCTTTCTGGTTTCATCGACCTTGGAAAGCTCCTTGGCCGCCATGTCCAGCGTTTCTGAAAGTTCATCAACCTCATTGAAATCACTCTTTTCAAAGTGTACGTCATTGTAATTGCCTTCGGAAAGCTTTACAGCTTCCTGCTGAATCTGCATTATCGGCTTGGCCAGTAATCTTGAGAAGACGATGGAAATCAGAATTGCCAGGAATAATACAACCGCTACGATGATTAAAAATTGATTCTGAGTTGTCTTGATGATCAGGTCCATTGACTGTAAGGCAATGTTGGAAATGATGTAGTAATTAGTATCATTTACATTGTATTTCTGGCCATAAACCATTACTTCTCTGTCTGATAATTCAAGTAATCTGCCATCGATGTAGAAAGTATCATCTTCAGCAGCATCCATGCTTTCGATTACGACCGGGTTAACGTTACCTTCCGAATATATGGCACAACCGTATTCACCTAATACGTCATAGGCGCTGGCTGTTGAATTATCCCTGTTATAAATCAATATGCAGGCGTTGTTATCGGCCGTTAAATTGAATAAGGCACTGCTCTTGGCCTCCTCTTCCATTTCCGAGAAGGTAATGTTATAGATCTGCTGATTCAGAGATATGATGTTCTTCTTCAACGTATTCCTGTAGAAAGGTTCAAACATGATGATCTGAGAAATAAGCAGTATTAAAACAATACTTAACGCAAAGAGCATGAAGTATAACCATGATTTAAAACTGATCGAATTAAAAAATGATTTACGGGTCTTATTCAAACTTGTAGCCTTCCCCTCTTACTGTCTTGATTCTGTTACTGTATGGACCCAGATTCTTTCTGAGCATTTTAATATGAGTATCAACTGTTCTTTCGACACCATAATAGTCATATCCCCAGATCTTTTCCAATAAGGTATCGCGGGAAATGACGATTCCCTGGTTATTCAAGAAGTAAACAAGAAGATCAAATTCCTTGTTGGTCAGATGCATCAAGGTGCCGTCAATGTGTACTTCATGAGAAGGAATGTTTACGGTAATGCCATCAACCTTTAATGTATCCTTGGCGTCAGTTTTCTTGTTCTTATTGGCTCTGTCGATAACTACCTTGATTCTGGCCATTAATTCTCTTGGAGAAAATGGCTTGGTAACGTAGTCATCAATGCCTAATTCAAAGCCATAGAGCTTGTCATCTTCCTGCTGACGGGCGGAAAGAATGATTATCGGTACATTCTTTATTGCCTTGATTCTCTTACAGGCAGTATAGCCGTCAAGATTAGGCATCATGATGTCGAGAACAACACAGTCAAAATCGTACTTTTCTACTAAGTCTATGGCTTGCTGGCCATCACTTGCTTCAAATACGTTATAGTTGTTAATTTTTCCATATTCGGCAATAACTTCTCTGATCTTAATTTCATCATCAGCGATCAATACCTTGTACATTAACGCACCTGCCCTTCCAGTACACTCATGTTATTTACCTTGACCGATAAGCGGTCATCAACGGTCCCTTCAACCAGTACGATGTTTGATTTCTTAATACTGTTAAGGAATCGGCTATAGGTATTCGGCATGAATACGGTATTTATTTCACCATATTCATCATAGCCATCCACAAAGCACATCATTTCCCCGGTCTTGGTTCTGTATTCCTTGATTCTCTGAATCTGGAATATCGTTCTGACATTACCTCTGGTTTTCTTGAGGTTAATTGAATTAATGACATCCTGATACTTTGAACGGAACTTCTCTACAGGATGACCATTGAGATAGAAACCAATCAGTTCCTCCTCATAGCGGCTGTTTTGCAGCGCATTATCAGGATAGAACTTCAGGATTGGCTTATCAACCAGCTGCAAATCTATCTGTATCTGTCCATTTACGTCAACTTTGACTAATTCTGCATACCTTAGAGTTTCTTCAAGGCCATTTAACATTGTGTTTCTGGTTAATCTGAAACAATCCAGACAGCCTGATTTGATCAAGGATTCGTAGACGTTCTTATTCGTTTTCAGTGTACTGCTGCGAACAACGAAATCATAGTAATCCTGATAAATGCCGTTACGCTTTCTTTCGGTAATGATGTTACCGGCCGCAATTCTGCCTATGCCCTTTATGGTGTTTAACGGGAAGCGCAGGCAGCCATCATCAATCTGATAGGAAATGTCACTTCTGTTGATGTCAGGAGATAATACCTTTATGCCTGATCTTCTGGCTTCAACGATGTATTCATTGGTCTTGGTTTCCCCACCTATAACACTGTTAAGTAATGACAGGTAGAATTCCAGAGGATAATTGGCCTTCAGGTAAGCTAACTGATAGGCCAATAAGCCATAGGCTACGGAATGTGACTTGTTGAAACCGTAATTGGCGAATTTCTTAATGTCATTAAAGACGCTTTCCGCAACATTCTGACTGTAGCCATTTGCTAAGGCACCATTCTTGAATTCACTTTCCAGCGAATTTATCTGTTCCGGAATCTTCTTGGAAATGGCCTTTCTTAATAAATCAGCCTTTGATAATGAGAAACCGGCTATCTTCTGAGCAACCTGCATGATCTGTTCCTGATAGATCATGATGCCATAGGTCTCCTTTAAGATAGGTTTTAAGTCCGGATGTATGTAGTGAATGTTATCAGGATCGCTTCTGGCCTGCAGATATTCAGGGATGTTTTCCATAGGACCCGGTCTGAATAAGGCAATTGTTACCGCAATGTCTTCAAAGGTCTTTGGCTGCATTTTCCTGATCAGATTCTTCATGCCATCGCTATCCAGCTGGAATATGCCGGCTGTATTGGCCTGGCATATGAGCTTAAAGGTCTTTTCATCATTCAGAGGAATCTTCAGGATATCAAGTTCCTGTTTCTTATTAACGTTTTCTACTATTTCAGCTATTACTGACAGATTCTTCAAACCCAGGAAGTCCATCTTGATGAGTCCCATTTCCTCAAGATATTCCATCGTATACTGTGTTGAATAGCTGTTATCATCAAGTTTTATAACTGGCATGTTTGTTTCAAGCGGCATGTCAGACATTACAATACCAGCGGCATGAGTTGAAGTATGTCTTGGTAAGCCTTCAAGCTTTAAGGCAATGTTAAATAACTTACGGTAACTATCCGAAGAATTAATAGCCGTATTAAAACGTTTGTTAGTCTGATAAGACTTCATCAGCGTCATCTTAGGAACGTTTTCAACCAGTTTTGTGATCAGGTCAATATTTGATGCCGGTATGTCCAAAGCCTTGCCAGCGTCCTTTAAAACCTGTCTGGCTGCCAGGGTATTGAAAGTAATGATGTGGGAAATGTGATCGGCACCGTATTTGTCTATGACATATTGGATGACCTGTTCCCTCTTGTCATCCGGGAAGTCAACGTCAATGTCAGGCATTGAGATTCTTTCCGGATTCAGGAATCTTTCAAATAATAAGCCGTACTTTAATGGGTCAATGTGAGTAATGCCTAAACAGTAAGCTACTAATGAACCGGCAGCGCTGCCTCTTCCGACACCAACGTAAATGTTGTTCTTTCTGGCGTATAAAATGAAGTCCCATACGATCAGGAAATAGTCTTCAAAGCCCATCTTGAAGATGACATTAAGTTCATATCTTAATCTTTCTGCGTAGCTTTCCGGGTATCTCTGATTATTGAATCTCTTTTTTAAGCCTGCCTGACATAATGAATTCAGATAAAGTTTTGAATCGATTCCATCAGGAGTTGGGAATTCCGGTAATGATGCCTTAGGCAGCTTGTCAAGATCAGTACTGCAGGAATTGACTATTACCTCTGTATTGTTAATGGCTGCAGAACTGAACAGCTCAAACATCTCACTTTGCTTCAATAAGTGACTGTCAGTTTCATAGACAAGCTTTGTGTCATTAACGCTTCTTGACTGATTAATTGCCTGTAAGACCTTATAGGCTTCAAAGTCACTTTCCTTTTCATATAGGGCCAAAGGTAAAGCGACGGTATTCAATTCATGTTTATTAGCGAATTCCTCGATCTTCTCATTTAACTGACGGTAATAATTGTTATTACGCGGGCTTTGTAAGCCTATGTAGAAGCGTTTGAAACTCTTAAAAGTATCAGCGTATTTCAAAAGCTCATTATTGTTGCCTGTATTAATGACATGCTCGAGATAACCGCGTTTTGATACTTCAATTACTGTGATATCTTCAAGTACTGATAGTTGCTCTAATGTTAAATAACTGAGGTCATCATTCAGCTTTGATGATATTCTTATCAGCTTCTGATAGCCAATGTTGTTATTGGCAATCAAGACATATGGGTAGTTCTGACTTTCTATCAAAACGGATACTTCCAGACCATATACAGGCTTGAGATCATTCTGTTTACAGAGATGGTGAAATTCCATTGCACCAAAGAGAACATTCTTATCAATTAAGCCGACTGCCTTATAACCGTTTTCCACGCAAAAATCCACCAGTTGTCTGATTCTCAGACTGCTGGATAATAAGGTGTTACAGCTGCGGTTATAAAGTAAAGCTACCATTTATCTTGCTTCCTTAAGCATTTTTACGATATCTGTGATGTCTGATTCATTAATTGAGGAAATACCTGATGCTAATGGATGTCCTCCCCCACCGTACTTTTCAGCGATCTGAACGATAGGAATGCTGTGAGAACGTAATGAAACGTTATACTTGCCATCATCAGTCTGCACAAACATGGCATATTTGTTTATTCCCTTGATGTTGCCCATGATGTTGACCATGTCCTTGGCATTACGGTAATCCAGACCATATTCCTCTAATTCTTTGGTGTTGAAGGTTACATAAGCAGCGTCTTCATCAAATATGATCTTGTTTCTGACTTTTGTTTCAGTAGAAAACAGGTCTACGGTAAGATCATAGATCATTCTGTTTACCATGTTCGTATCTATCTTAGTGCCATAGAGATAAGCCAGATCTTCAAACAGTCTCTTATCTACCTTATCAATGGTCATTTTCAAGGTATCAGTTGATATGCCGGCATATAGGTATTCTGCGGCTTTTTCATTGATTAACCAGTTACTGTCCTTGGCCAGTTCTACAACCAGCTGTGAGGCGCTGGAAGCGTCTGTGTCAATGATTTCATGATCACATAAGGTCTCAGTATATGGATGGTGATCGATTCTTATAGACTCTTTACAAAGCTTATAGCTGTCATCTTCAACTCTGGCCGCATTTGAAATGTCAACCAGGATAGCCAATGAGTTCTTAATGGTATCTTCATTGACTGTATCCATCTTTTCCAGAAACTCAGGGTTTACGATATCCTCATCCCCTACTGCGTATATTTCTTTAGCTGGATAGTTGGCTATTAAAAGATGCTTTAAGCCCAACTGGGAGCCATAAGCATCATAATCTGAATGAACGTGACGATAGATCACTATTGAATCAAACTGTTCTATTATTCCTAAAATATCTTTATTATAAGCCATAAAATCACCAATATCATTTTAGCATATTGCTAAAAAAAAGACACCGAAGTGTCTTTAATTTAAGTGTAATAATCTGACTGTGTCTCTTGCGATTACCAGTTCTTCGTTTGTAGGAATTACCCAAACCTGAATCTTGGAATCTTCAGTAGAGATCTTGCATACCTTGCCATGAATTGTTTTGTTCAGTTCTTCATCGATCTTGACACCTAATGCTTCTGTTAATAAGGCACAGATTTCAGATCTTACTGAAGCATCGTTTTCACCTAAGCCGGCTGTAAATACGATACCGTCAACATGGCCTAACTGTACGAAGTAGCTGCCGATGAATCCGGCAACTCTCTGAGCATACATCTTTCTGGCTAAGATGGCACGCTTGTTGCCTTCCCTGAATGCCTTGTCTACGTCTCTGGCATCACTTGATACTCCTGAGATACCTAACATACCGCTTTTCTTGTTAAGAGTATCGATTAATTCCTTGGCATCCATGCCCGTCTTTTCCATTAAGTATGGGATTAATGAAGGGTCAATGTCACCACTTCTGGCACCCATCATGATGCCTGCCAATGGTGTGAAGCCCATTGATGTATTGATGCACTTGCCCTTTTCAACTGCTGCCAATGAAGCGCCGTTTCCTAAGTGACAGGTAATAACGTTAACTTCTTCTGGAGTCTTGTTGTTTAATTTAGCGAAGTATTCTGATACATACTTGTGGCTTGTCCCATGGAAACCATATCTTCTGGCCTTGTATTTTTCATAATATTCGTAAGGAATTGGATACAGGAATGTTTCCGGCTTCATTGTCAGATGGAATGCTGTATCATAAACAGTTACATGCTTAACATTTGGTAAAGCTGTAGCGAATGCCTTGTAGCCAATGTAGTTAGCTGGCATGTGTAATGGACCTAAGTCCTTCATGTCGATGATGTCCTGAGCTACTTCTTCAGTAACTACTTGTGAATCACCGTATTTTTCACCGCCATGCAGAACACGATGGCCTACTGCGTCGATTTCATCAAGTCTTTCAACGATCTTATAATCAACTAAAGCATGTAATAACATGTCTACTGCCTGCTGATGATCCTTGATTGGCTCAACGTGTGATTTCTTTTCACCATTTACTCTGATTGTGAAAATAGCATCTTCCATGCCGATTCTTTCAACAACACCGTCTGTTAAGACGATTTCTTCCGGCATCTGGAATAACTTGAATTTTAATGATGAACTACCGGCGTTAACTGCCATTACCTTACTCATATTCTTCCTCCCTGGTTTTTAGTTCCATAATAATATTCTTATAATCAGCGTTTTCATTATTCAGTATCTCATTATATTTCTGAACTCTGAATGATGACTGCTGACATAATTGTAATTTATCTTCGTATTCTTTTAAACTGTTTTCAGCTTTTTTTAACGTATCATAGACTCCATTTCGTGAAATGCCGAGGTTTTCAGCTATTTCCGTTAATGAGAGGTCCTCATAATAGTACAGTTTCAGTATTTCCTGCTGTCTTTCGGTTAATAACCTCAGATAGTATGGCATCAAGGAATTGATGTAGTCAAATTGATTATCCATTAATCTTCTGCCTCTTCAATAACCGTCTGCAGGTAACCTTCCAGCCAGAATTCGGTAATTGATTCAATGTCTTCACCATAGGTGATGAAGCGAACCGGAAGATTGAACTGATCCTTGATGGCTAATACGATACCGCCCTTTGAAGTGCCGTCCATCTTGGTTAAGATGACACCGGTGATGTCGGTTGCTTCAATGAACTGGGCAGCCTGTGACAAGCCATTCTGACCTGTTGTGGCATCAATTGTCAGCCATATTTCATGAGGAGCACCTTCGATTTCTCTGGCGGTAACTCTCTTCATCTTACTTAACTCATTCATTAAGTTCTTCTTGTTCTGAAGTCTTCCTGCCGTATCAGCAATGATGATGTCAACCGGATTTTCCTTGAAATAACGGCAGCCGTCAACCATGACACTGGCTGGATCGGCATTTTCCTTACCGCTGACACACTTTATGTTGAGTCTTTCCGCCCATCTTACTAACTGATCTACGGCCCCAGCTCTGAAGGTATCGGCAGCGATCAGGCCAACAGTGAATCCCTGCTGCATGTAGTAATTGGCGATCTTGGAAATGGAAGTTGTCTTACCTGAACCGTTAACACCTACCATCATGATGACCTTGGTTTTGCCCTTTTCAAAGCTAAGTTCCTTGACACTGTCAGGGTTGTATACTTCAGTCATGACATCCATTAAAGCTTTCAGACACTGTTTCTTCTTGGTCAGGAAGTTTTCAGCGATCCTGGTCTTTAACATTTCAATGATCTTTTCACTTGTTACTACGCCAACATCAGCCTGAATCAGTACAACCAATAACTGTTCCAATAAGTCATCGTCAATTGCCGTTGCCCCACCGAATAACTCAGTGATCTTACTGGCAAGAGACTTATTGGTCTTGTTATAACCGTCAAGATAGTTACTGATCTTGCTTTCTTTTCTTTCGCGTTTTTCCTTTTTATCAAACAGTCCCATCGGTAGCTCCTTCTTCAGCATATGATAATGCATCCTTCAGTTTAACCTGCATGACTTTTGAAATGCCCTGCTTTGCCATGGTAATGCCATACAATGTATCACATTCTGTCATGGTA
>JAFRLB010000041.1 GCA_017431405.1 Erysipelotrichaceae bacterium
CTCTGTTTCTTCTCTGTTGACACTGGTTGGAATTACGATCTGAATCTCAACATACTGGTCACCAGGTAATCCACCTCTGGTATCCTTGACACCCTTTCCTCTTAATCTGAACTTCTGGTCAGGCTGTGTGCCTGCCGGAATCGTTAATTCTACATCACCATAAACTGTCGGCACATCTACCTTGCAGCCTAAGGTCGCATCAATTGCACTGATCGGAACGGAAATGAGAATGTCCTTACCGTCTCTGATGAAGTGCTTGTCATCCTTAACGATTACTTCAATGTATAAATCTCCATTAGGGCCGCCATCTATGCCACGGTCACCCTTACCCTGAATTCTCAACTGCTGACCAGTCTGAATTCCGGCTGGAATATTAACTTCAACTTCAATCTTTTTCTTAAGATATCCCTTGCCCTTACAGCGACTGCAGACTTTTTCGATTCTTTTGCCTGTTCCCTTACAGTCCGGGCAGGCACTTTCTGACTGCATCATGCCGAACATTGTCTGCTGCTGTCTTAAGACTCTGCCTGAGCCATGACAGGTATTACATATCTTGATGTCATCCTTGCTTCTGGCACCAGTGCCTAAACATTCAGAACACTGTTCTTCGACATCCAGATTAATGTTCTTGGTTACACCGTTAATAGCTTCCATGAATTCAATGGACATACGCATGATCTTATCAGCGCCCTTACGAGGTCCACTGTTACGCTGTGAGCTTCTGGAGAAACCAGTACCGCCAAAGAACTGATCAAAAATATCATTAATATTGCCAAAACCGCCAAAATTACTGAATCCTTCAAATCCACCGGCACCGAATTCCTGTTGCGGATCTACACCGGCAAACCCATATTGATCATAAGCGGCTCTTTTCTGAGGATCTGATAAAACTTCATAAGCTTCCTGAATTTCCTTGAACTTGTCTGCGGCATCAGGTGCCTTGTTCAGATCCGGGTGATATTTTTTGGCTAAGGTACGATAAGCTTTTTTTATCGCATTTTCATCTGCGTTCTTATCGAGCCCGAGGACTTCATAGTAGTCTCTTTTATCAGCCATATTTATCGCTCTCCTTTCAGTAGGAGAACCCAGTCAGTTAAGACTGGGTTTCCCTGATACTAGTCTTCCTTCTTTTCTGTGAAATCAGCATCCATTACATCATCGTTAGGATTTGCTGACTGGTTCTGGTAATTAGCCTGCTGATTGCCAGCCTGTGAATACATCTGCTGAGCCATCTGGTTAGCAGCCTGTTCCAAAGCATCAAGCTTATACTTAAGATTATCATAATCGTTGTTATCAAGTGCTGCCTGTAATTCATCTCTTAACTTCTGAACTTCAGCCTTCTGTTCAGGTGAAACCTTGTCACCATTATCCTGTAAGGTCTGGTCAATCTGGATGATGTAACCTTCAGCCTTGTTACGTAATTCGATCTGTTCCATCTTGGCATCATCTTCAGCCTTGTGGAGTTCTGCTTCTTTTACCATTCTTTCGATTTCAGCATCACTTAATCCTGAACTGTTCTGAATAGTAATTGACTGTTCCTTACCTGTACCCTTATCCTTGGCAGATACGTGTACGATACCGTTAACGTCGATGTCGAATGTTACTTCGATCTGTGGAACACCTCTTCTGGCTGGTGCAATGCCATCAAGCTTGAATGTACCTAATGACTTGTTATCAGCTGCCATTGGACGTTCACCCTGTAATACGTTGATGTCAACTGCCGGCTGGTTATCTGCTGCGGTTGAGAAGATCTGGCTCTTGCTTGTTGGGATAGTTGTATTACGTTCGATTAATCTTGTCATGACACCACCTAAGGTTTCAATACCTAATGACAATGGTGTAACGTCAAGTAATAATACGTCGTTAACATCACCTGTTAATACGCCACCCTGGATGGCTGCACCCATGGCAACTACTTCATCAGGGTTAACTGACTTGTTAGGTTCCTTACCTAATTCTCTCTTAACAGCTTCCTGAACGCATGGAATACGTGTAGAACCACCAACCAGTAATACCTGGTCAATGTCATTCTTTGTTAAGCCGGCATCCTGTAAAGCCTGTCTAACTGGTCCGATAGTCTTTTCAACAACACCCTTGATCATGTCTTCGAACTTAGCTCTTGTGATAGACATTTCAATGTGTAATGGGCCATCTGAATTAGCACTGATGAATGGGATAGAGATCTGAACTTCCTTCATGCTTGAAAGGTCTTTCTTAGCCTTTTCAGCAGATTCCTTGATACTCTGTAAAGCCATACGGTCTTTCTTTAAGTCAATGCCGTTGTTCTTCTTGAAATCATCGCAGATCCAGTCAACTAAGATATTATCAATATCATCGCCGCCTAATCTGTTGTTACCGGCTGTTGCCAATACTTCAAATGTACCGTCAGCTAACTGTAAGATAGATACATCGAATGTACCACCGCCTAAGTCATATACTAATACTTTCTGTTCAACGTCTGTCTTATCAATACCGAATGCCAAAGCAGCTGCTGTTGGTTCGTTAATGATTCTTTCTACTTCCAGACCAGCGATCTTACCGGCATCCTTTGTTGCCTGTCTCTGAGC
>JAFRLB010000042.1 GCA_017431405.1 Erysipelotrichaceae bacterium
ACTGATCAACATCTTCCATAGGTACGACATTCTTTAATGACATTTCGATACCTACATCTTCCCCAAGCTTCTTAACTGCGGCTACAGCTGCCTGGCGTGCTTCTTCCAGAGGCATTGTGTAAGCACCTTCAACGCCGAATGCATCAGCGATGTCACGGTACTTTTCGCCAGTGCATGGTGCATTGTATGCCATTACTGTTGGAAGTAATGTAGCACAGGCCTTGCCATGAGGCATGTTGTAGTAAGCTGATAAGGTGTGAGCCATTGAGTGGTCAACGCCTAAGCCAACATTTGAGAAGCCCATGCCGGCAACATACTGTGCCAAAGCCATTGTTTCTCTGTCTTCAGGAACATTATTAACTGCTCCTCTTAAGCTCTTGGCAATTAAGCGGATGGCCTTGATGTGGAACATGTCAGATAATTCCCAGGCACCAGCTGTAATGTAACCTTCGATTGCGTGTGTTAAGGCATCCATGCCTGTTGCGGCTGTTAAGCCTCTTGGCATTGTGCTCATCATTTCCGGATCTACGAAAGCTACAACCGGGATGTCATTTACGTCTACACAGACGAACTTTCTCTTGTTTTCAACATCTGTAATAACATAGTTGATTGTTACTTCAGCAGCTGTACCGGCTGTTGTTGGAACAGCTAAGATAGGAGTGCAGGCATGCTTTGTTGGGGCAACACCTTCAAGTGATCTTACATCAGCGAATTCAGGGTTGGTATTGATGATACCGATTGCCTTTGAAGTATCCATTGAAGAACCGCCACCGATAGCGATGATGAAATCTGCTTCTGCTTCAGCGAAAGCCTTAACACCACTCTGAACATTTTCAATGGTTGGGTTTGGCTGAATGTTGCTGTAGAGGCTGTAAGGAATTCCAGCTTCATCTAACAGATCTGTTACCTTAGCGGTAACGCCGAATTTTACCAGATCAGGGTCTGAAGCAACGAAAGCCTTCCTGAAGCCTCTGCGCTTGATTTCAGGTACGATTTCCTTGATGGCACCTGCGCCATGATAACTGGTTTCATTTAATACAAAACGATTTGACATTGTGTTTTCCTCCCTTTATATTTTTATTTTACCAAATCAAAAATAACACTACTATTAATAGTAATGTTATTTTTGCTAATAATTTCACAATCTATTTTCCTACACAGAATCTTGAGAAGATTCCATCCAGCAGATCTTCCCTGTGATACTCGCCAATGATCTCCTTTAAGCATCTGTAGGCATTCTGCAGGTCCTCATTTACCAGATCCAGAGGAATCCCATCATCCAGACTCTTCTTAACCACCAGCATGGAATTTCTGGCTTCCTTCATTAAGGAGATCTGTCTTTCATTAGTCAAAGTTGGCTGAACCAGCGCTACCTGATCCTTTTCAAACATTTCATTGATCTTATCTATCAGGTTATCAATGTTACCTTCTGAAGCACTGATGCCTAATGGCAATTCATCACTTACCAGATCCTGCTTATTGTAGACAATAATCCTGTTTGTGTTTTCCGTATCCTTAAGCAGCTGCTTGTCTTCTTCATCAGGTTCACTTGAACCATCCAGTACGACAATTACCAGCTGAGCTTCGCTTAAGGCCTGTCTGCTTTTTTCAATGCCGATCTTTTCAATCTTATTAGCCGTATCATGAATGCCAGCCGTATCGATCAGATGCAATGTTACATTCTTCAAACGTACATCACCTTCTACCAGGTCTCTGGTAGTTCCGGCAATGTCGGTTACGATTGCCTTATTCTCAGATAACAGGGCATTTAACAAGCTGCTCTTACCAACATTAGGCTTGCCGACTATGACAGTCTTTACGCCTTCCTTGATGATCATGCTGCTTTCGGCAACAGAAAGAACATGAGAGCACCTTTGAAGCCAGTCATCAACCAACGGTCTGATTTCCTCAGTGGTTATGATTCCCACATCATCGTATTCCGGATAGTCAATGTTTACTTCAATGTTGGCAATTATCTGCATTACCTCATCCATTAACGGATCAAGCATCTTTTTAACATTACCGGAAAGACTGTTTACAGCCAGCTTGGCATTATCCTTATTGTCAGCTCTGATCAGATCATTAACAGCTTCAGCCTGAGTCAGGTCCATCTTGCCATTAAGGAATGCTCTCTTGGTGAATTCACCATTGATTGCCTGACGTGCACCGGCCTCAAGACACAAGCCCAAAATCCTTCTGGTAATGAATAAGCCGCCATGGCAATTAATTTCAACCATGTCTTCGCCAGTATAGGAGTGCGGAGCCTTAAACACATTGACCAATACTTCATCTACCTTACTACCATCTTCTGGATCAGTAATGAAACCATAGTAAATATGATATCCTTCATATTCCTTTGCCTTACTGACAAATAATTTATCAAGAATATCGAATGTTTTTTCACCGCTTAAACGGATGATTGAAATTGCTCCACTGGCGATCATTGAGGTGGAAACTGCCGCTATCGTATCGTTTAACATATTATTATATTAACACAATCAATCACATTTAAAAAACAGCTTCCTTGGAAGCTGTTAATACAGATCATAATATGTGATCAATTCAATGTCATTATCCTTCACCCAGTTTCTGATCCATTCAGAAGTGTCCATTTCATGATCTCTTACTCTTTCAATGGACAAGGTAGTTAAGGATAACAGTTTGGCATCCAGGAATCCCGGATGTCCGCCGATACATACATATTCATGTTTCAGTAATTCGTCTGCGTTATCCTGAACTATCTTCAAAGGATTCTTATTCAGCTGGTCATTGGCATCAAACACCTTTTTCTGAGAAGCGATGTCGCTTGTCTTCAGACTTCTGAAATTAAAGAAGCCGTACTTCTTCTGAATGCTCTGAGAATAAGGTATTCCTTCTTCTTCACTTATTCTGGCAATAGCTTCATTATAATGTTCATGAGAAATTGAATGACCATGCAGATAGCCTGGTTTCTTACCTGTTAACTCCACAAAACGGTCATACTGTGCTCTTATTTCACGGTATGTTTCATCATATGGGAACATTTCCCTTCTGCCCTCTTCACTCTGCCATCTTGGGTCTCTGATTCTTACGCCCGAACGAATGAATTCACCGTTTTCGTCTACCAGATGAGGTACATCTTCCTTTTTACTTACTGAAGGGCCGCTTACCAGGTTAAAGTCTATGCCAAAGCAGGCTTGAGGTCTGTCTTTCATGAATGATACAGCCAATTCAGCATCAGGCATGTTGGAAAAAAGCCCGGTGTTTCTTAATATTCCATTATCAATTGCATCTACTATTCCCAAGGTAACACCCTTGGTAAAGCCGAAATCATCTCCCTGTACTAATAGTTTCATATTATTTTCCTTTCTTGTTACTATACTAATTATATGTTTATACAAAGGTGTTTTAAAGCCAGGTTTTCCGTTATCATAAAGCATTTGTTGAGCTGTACATCTCCAGACAATAACAGAGCCATGCAATTTGCATGGCTCTGTTCAATAAATTAATCCATTATTCTTTTTCTTCTGTTGTACTGTCTTACAGTCAGATACATTCCGGCAACTGCTACCGCGAGCATTGCATACCATTCATTGATATGACTGTGGTCACCGGTGTCAACAGTCTTAGGGATTATAATAACCTTAACATCTGTATATGTCTTGCCGTTTAATGTAACGGTAGCTGTGTAGGTTATCTTTCCTTCCTTACTGCTGCTGGCCTCTTCCTTCTTAACTGATACTTCAGCATCCAGAACAAGAACATGTTCTTCATTGTTTTCACAGACAAATGTTGCTTCTGCAGTTAAGTTATCGTCAGACCATGTGAACTCAGGTTCGCCATATTCATGACCAAAGCCCTTAACATTAGCCGCACTCTTTTCAGCTAAGCCAAGATCAGAATCACGTTCATTGACTTCAATGTCAACATCAGCGTCTTCACAGCCTGGAGTAAAGATGAACTTAGCCAGGATGTTACCCTTCAATTCAGGATCTTCACAGGCAAAGGCAAACTTGATAGTTCCTTTTTCTGTTTCATTTGCTGAATAGTAAGTCAGTGTACTCACAGTATCAACATATGTCAGTAATTCAGGATCATATGTTACAGTGATCAGACCATTAGTTACATCAACATCCTCTGTATAAATGATTGTATAATCATCAGATTCAGTTTCACCAGCACTGACATTCAGAACTGCCTTTTCAGTACGTACAGTCTTAGGAACATAGTTTCTGATTGCGTTCAATGAACCTGCGACAGTATTTTCTGCATTTTCTTCAGCTGGTTCTTCACCCGGTTCAGCTGGTGTTTCCTCAGCAGCTGGTTCACCAGCTACAGGTTCTTCAACTGCAGGTGTCTCGTCAACAGGTTCTTCTTCAGCTGGAACTTCTTCAACAACTGGTTCTTCTGTTTCTACAGCTGGTTCTGCAGGTGTTTCTTCTGCAGGTTCAGCAATAGGTTCTGTTGTTTCTTCAGTCGGTTCTTCAGTAACAGGAACTTCCTCAGCTGGTGTTTCTTCGACAACTGATTCTTCGATTGCAGGTGTCTCTTCAACAGCTGTAGTTTCTTCTGTAACTGGAGCTTCTTCAACTACGGGTGCTTCTTCACTGCTCTTTTCAAACAGTGTTACCTTAGACATAGCATGGCCGTTTCCTAATTCAACATTTCTGACTTCTGCAGGTAATTCTACATTTGACATTGTGTCAATGCTATCAAGAGCTAAATCGAACAGTGTGGAAATATTGTCAATTCCAGGAATCGTTCCAATATACTGTGCCTGGATCGTAGTAGCTTCTTCACTCATGTCAATGAAGTAAATTGACTTGGTGGTGTTGTCAGCTACAAACAGGCTGTCAAGTCCTGTCAGATAACCGCCAAATGTCATTGAATATGCCGTTATGTCATCACCAAATGACAGACCTTCAACTATTCTTATAGGGTTTATCTGGGTGTCCATTTCATTTTCAGTATTTATGTACAGATATACAACATATAATACACCGGCATTGTCGAGTGCATAATAAACGTCTGTCTGACCATAGCCACTTTCGAATGAAGCGGCATATGTTATGGCTACCAGATCGCCGTATGTTTCACCGCTGTAGTCATAAATCAGAAGCTGTCCTTCTTCAGGATCAAATGCTTCAATGAAATTACTTTCAGTAATACCGACCAGGGTAAGATTCAGCTCGGTCTGTGATTCTTCATCAAAGAAGTAATGTGCTGGCATGTTGGCACCATCGATCAGTGCATAATCTTCGACGATTCCAAACATTTCAAAACTGTTATCATATACAATTCCGTCTTCTTCAATTACATATCTGTAGAAATCCAGATCATCATCATTACCATAGATGTACTTACCGGCTTCTGCGCCACCAAAGAATGGCATATCAACACCTTCACCGATTGAATACATGCTCATATCTGACAGGTCAATCTCAACAAAGTCAACCTGCTTACCGCTTGAAACCTGTGCATAGAGGAATGTATCTTCCATTGGTGATGCTTCAACTACGTTAACTACTGCATAACCATACTTATTGTTATAATTTGAGATTGCCAGTACATAGGCAGAGCCAGGAGCTACAGCCTTGACGTGACCGTTCTGATCTACCGTAACAACTTCTTCATCATATGACATCCAGGTTACTGTTCTGTCAGGCAGATATTCAGGTTCAACATACGCAGTCAGGTCTGCTTCCTCCTTAACACCCATGATGAGAGTCAGAGATTCAGGACTTACATTTACTACTGTTTCGTTAAACTCATCTGTTTCCTCAAGAGTATATGTCTCAGCATACAGATAGATTTCTCCCGGTTCTTCACTGAGAATGAATGCTTCATCATCTTCACTGAAATACATGCCTCCGATTGCGTAAGCTGCATCCTCATCCGGATAATACATTACATAAGCCAGATATGGTAAATCATATGTCATTTCCTCTATAGGGTCCTGATCCCATGTTACATATGGCTCTTCGTAATCATTAACGCCAAGGTTTCCACCAAACTGGTAGTTCACAAATGCGAATGTATTAAAATCATCATATTCGTAAGCAGCTACAGATGACCAGATATCAGAATCCATCAGTTCACTTCCTAATATGTATGTGCCGATTTCGTCATCTTCCATGATATTAACAATAGCAGAACTTGTATAAGCTTTCAGTCCTGTACTTGCTAATACGTATCCTTCGCCTGCTTCATCTGTTTCTGCGATGACATAGTTCACACCGTCTTCAAGTTCATCTGTCAGAACAAAGATCTGAATATGCTTGTAGATTGGTGCCTCTTCATCAATAACTTCCAGAACAGCTGTTTCATTAGCTGCATAGTCGGCTGCGAATACTACCAGTGAGTTACAGTCTTCAATATCTCCGGCATATTCACTGATGTCAAATACATAAGTGATCTCCTCACCGGCTTCAGACTGATCAGGTAATACGGCATCATATGTGTATGATCCACCGGCATCAGTCAGTGCAAGCAATGCCACATATCTGTTATCATGCAATGTTACAGTAACAGTACCTGCTTCCAGATCTGTTACAACGTCTTCAATGGTCGGCAGAGTATCATCTACAGTTAATGTATATCCATAATATGTACCGTTTCCGAGTTCGTCGCCCTTAGCGAGTGTTTCAAACTCTTCAGCTGATACGCTTCCTGATGTATTGCCATTCCTCTGCATTGCAGTATATTCAGGAATAGCATATGCACCAATTGAGAATCTGTCTCCTTCTACTAATCCAAGACTTTCTATAGTCTGATTGATCTTGGCCTTTATCGGTTTGTTATTTCTCCACTGGCCAAGATATGTATATGCACTGTAGACTTCCTCAGCTACCTTTTCACTTAATAATGTATCAGTTACATTGTCACTGTCATCAAGAGCGAATCCGAATACACCGGCATTACCGGCATCACGGATCAGGGTATACTTGAATGTCTTGATGTTGGTATCACTGCTGATGGCGAGTCTGTCTTCAGGGAATACATCTTCAATGATGTAAGGATTTCCGCTGAATATTGTTGCCTTGTTTTCAGATGGATATTTAACTTCCATGTAGTTGGTACCAACACCGGCATATGGTGTCATACCTTCATAATAGTAATCAAGCAATGGTACATCAAACATTGACGGATCTTCCCAGTTTCCGTAGAAACCTAAGATTGGAATTGAATGTGATACGTCAAGTAAACCACCGTCATCTGTTGTAGATACACATGTCATATAGGCATAGCCTTCAACATATGCGCCGTTAGTGTATGTTTCATCAAGTGTTTCAGTATCGTTCAAGGTAATTGTTACCTTGACATCTCTGGTTTCACCTGCTCTGACAAGAATCTGACCTTCAGTAGCAATGCCTCTGACTGCGAGCCAGTCGATAAGCAGTTTTGCATCATAAGAAGAAATGCCTTCAACTTCGTCCATTTCTCCTGCTTCAAGGTCAAGTTCTTCGCCGTCTACTGTTTCTGTCAGATAATCAAGCAGTGCTTGAGCGTCATCGTAATCAGTATCGCCGTCCTTATCAACGTCATGTCCGAATACTCCTTCTTCAGAGAAATCGAACACGACATCTGCATCAAGTTCATCGATGTCTTTTGAAAGATAGTTTGCACCATCAATTTCTTTCATCTTCTGGGTGAACATGTCAGCTGAGAAGGCGTATGCCAGATCATCATCACTCATGTTCGTAATGCTGAAGCTGAATTCATACTTACCTGTATCACTGGCACCTAATTCAGCCTTAACCTTACCGTCTGCGTATGATTCAGTTGCGTCTTCTCCCATCATGATGAATGAAAGTGCATTGGCAGCAGCATTAACATTACCCAAGCCAGCACCCTGCTGAATTACAGGCAGATATTCTCCCTCCGGCTTCATTGGGATGGCAGTTGACATTAACAGGCTTGTGATCAGTGTACGAGCATTACCGTTAGTCCACTTTGCCAGATCATTTTCACGGATGTACTGAGCCAGAATGGCAGCCATGCCTGTTACATGAGGTGCAGCCATTGAGGTTCCGTCCATGTTTTCATAACTGTCTTCGGTCATACCGTTAACAGAGTAAATGCTCTCACCAGGAGCAGTGATCTCAGGCTTCAGAATCAGAGATGAAGGAACACCCCATGAGCTGAAATCTGAAACAGTTGCTTCTTCAAGTTCAATCTTCTTATCAGTTGTTATTTCTTCAACGCTGGTAACTTTTACCGTTCCGGTATAGTAATATATTGCAAGACCGTATTCCGGAAGTTCAAAATAGTGTTCTTCAGAACCTGCCAGAACCTTCTGAGCATCCTCAAGTGAAATGCCAACCATTGGGAATTCACCGACATAGCTTGTCAGATCCATAGCTGGAGCACCGTCATCAGCGTTGTTGGCTACTACTACTGCAGCCGGATTATAATCAATGGCGTTATTACCCTTGACATAGAATGAAAGTTCCCCACGGTTAATGATGACGACCTTTCCTTCTAAATCCACGTCCATTGAAACTAATGCATAGTCAGTCGGAGTGCCCAGACCATCAATGTAGACATAATCGTAATCTCCGGCAATGCTGGCCATTCTGGCACCGGTTGACTGAGTTTCAGCATAGAATGAAGAAACTGTATCATTGAAAATCAACGGTGATCCGGTTAAGCCAACGTTGGTAGCTGCCGCTACTGCCAGTGAATTAACATATGAACCAGGAGATCCTACAGTATCAAAACTGACGTCTCCTTCATACAGATAACCATTTGGAGGATTACTTACAGAAGTATCGTTCCATGCATAGGAGTTACCTGCTGACATTACGACAACAGCACCCTTTTCCGTCAGGCTGTCCATTACTTCCTGATATTCATATGAGAATGTGAAACCGGAAGCTGAAGAACCTAATGAAAGGTTGATTGAATCAGCACCTAAGACGATTGCGTCTTCAATTGCGGCCATGTAGTCAGAGTCATATGCTCCGCCGCCCTTACCGAATACCTTCATGGTAAGGATCTGAGCATCAGGTGCAACACCTACTGCGTATACGCTTGAAGATGCGTCCTGATAACCGCCATTGCCGTCAGGAACAAATCTGTTGGCAGCTGCGATACCGGAAACATGTGAACCGTGTTCTTCCTGATCATCATTGTAGTGGTCTGTACTGTAATTACTGTCTACATAGTTATAGGCAAATGGTACTTTGGAATTAAGGTAAACCTGTTCAGGATCAACCGTAACGTTCAGGCTGTTAACCAGATTACTTACTTCATCCTTTGTCAACAGGTCAACGTCCTTACCTGTCTGCTCCAAAGCATACTCAAAGGCACCACTGTCAAATGAAAGGTGCTTATCATTAATACCTGTGTCTATAATGGCTACCTTACTGCCGGCACCGGTATATCCATTTGCCCAGGCTTCAGTAGCATAAATCATTTCCTTTGTTGTGAAAGAAGTGTTCGGACCGTCAGCGTCCCTGCTCATCTCATATTTGTTTTCGATGGCAACAGCCTTGACTCCTCTGGCTTCTTCAATCTTTGCGATATCTCCATATCTGATTTCTGCAGATATCATGTTTGTTGCCAGTGTCAGGTTCCATTTGACATCAATGTCAATGCCCCACTTACTGACAATTGACTGAACAAGTTTCTGCTGTTCAGCGTTCAGCTGGCTACGATATCTCATTGCCCTGACATCGTCAGCGACATTTTCGATTGAATAGCCTGCATCCAGTGTAGATGGACTTTCAAGAACAATGGATACACGGACAATGTCATCATCCGCATACTTCTGTTCTTCCTCAGCACCATCTCTTGATAACTGTCCGTCATTCCCTGCCGGAAGATTCAAGACATCAATGCCTATTGTTGATGGATCAACAGAGTTGTCTTTTTCTTCCGTTTCTTCTACAGGCGGATAGCTGACAGGTTCATCAAGTGGCTCTGCATATGTTACATGCAAGCCTGAAATCATCAAAACACTTGCCAGTAACAGCGACAAAAGCTTTTTCATATAATTTCCTCCTGAAAATATATCCCTGAAATAAAAATAATTTAAATCATTATACCACCATAAAAATATTATTTGAAAGATTTTCTGTAAATAATTTTCACTTTTTCTTTTGCAATGTTTAAATTTTCATTCAATGTTATTTTTCTTACATCTGTTATAATGATTCTGAGGTATTTAACATGTGCGGCAGATATGTATTAAGTGAAGAATTGGACCTTTCCATCTATGAAAAAATCCTGGCCGATAAGTTCAGTCAGGAAACTTTAAAACTGTGGAAAAGGACTGGAGAATTCTTCCCTTCAGACATCATTCTAACCATTGATAACAAGAATGAGATTACCTTAATGAAATGGGGTTACGAACTCTTTAACCGCAAGGTAATCAATACCAGAATAGAATCAATCAGAGACAAGCGAATCTATACCTCTGACTTTAAGAACAACCGCTGTCTTATTCCAGCCTCGGGATTCTTTGAATGGGACAGCCAGAAGAACAAATGTTACTTCCATACGGATAATAACATCATTTATCTTGCCGGTATCTATCAGAATGCCGATTCAATGAATAACTGTTCAATTCTGACTAAGGAAGCTACTTCCACCAGCAACATTCATGACCGCATTCCAATAGTATTGGACAGGCAACAGGCAGCCAACTACCTTAACAAGGCAGATCTTGCTTCTTTGTTCAGTAATGCACCGGTATTTACCATCGAAAGGCCTTAAGCATTACGCGCCACATTACCGACAGAAAGAAACACATTATAACTATTATATTCAGAAACAAGTAAAGGATCCTTCTCATGTCATCACCTCACCATCATGTTAATTCATAATGGCTAATGATCACATAGAGGATCCTTTAATGTTATCTTAATTTAGCTTAAGAATCTTACTCTTCACCGGCAACGGCGACGTCAAATATCTGAACAGTCTTTGGAACTACACAGTTATTGATCTGTCTTGTTTCCTTTGAAAGATAGATGTGCTTCAATGATTCAGTCATGTTGCAGGTAATTGAACCTCCTGTTACAGGGGTTACTTCCTTACCGTCAAAGTAGTAAGCCAGTCTGATTTCACCACCGAAGTCACCGGTCATTGGATTCATGATGAAGCTTGAGAACTGAATGATTTCCAGATATGGGTCCTGCTTCATTTCTGCAATGCTCTTACTGCCAGGTAATACGACATAGTTATTAGCCGGGATGGCTTCCTTTAAGCCCAGATAATAGCTGTTCTTCTGGTCACCCCAATAGCTCTGGTATACGCCATCCTTAACTATGGTAATGTCCTTAGCCGGTACACCTTCAGTTGTAAATGGCAGATTATTGGCTGAATATGGTAATTCCTTCTTTAATTCCAAGGTTACCTTATCGCCCTTTGAGTTTTCCTGACAGTCATCACCGACCTTGGTCTGTGATCTTCTGTTATAAACCATACCCGAATTTGTCTTAGCCAGGAAATAACGGAAGAAGTCACCGTTGTCCAGACTTGTCATAAGAACAGTGGCATTATTCATCTTCTTGGTTGGCTTTGCCTTGGTTCTGTCCTTTGCATATCTGAACACTTCAAGAATACCGTCAGTAATTTCATTTAATGGCTGATTTGCGAACTTAACTCTGTGATAGAGTTCAATTTCATGGTCACCGTCAATTGAGTTGATGATTACTTCAGCTTCTTCATCCATGGTATTGAATGATACGTCAACACCTCTTGAGTTAACGATGTGATAGTAATATTCATTAACAAACAGTTCATATGAATTGATCTTTTCAGTTTCCGTATCCTTAACATTCTGAATGGCACTTACCAGTGTCTTGAGAACATTAAGCAGCTGATAGTCCTTTCTTTCTTCAACGTACTTGTAATCTGCCGGGATCTCAAAGTATGGGTTCATGGCTAAGGATGCCTGGAACTTCATGCCTTCGATCTGCTTCAGGATTTCTTCGTCGCTCTGACTTTCATAGAATTCTCTTGAAGCCTGACCACGTAATTTCCTGCCATCTTCTTCCTTATCAACATATAAGAATAAAGTAACATGAGTTGTATCGGAAATACGGTGCTGGTCAAGATCCTGCTTAACAAAGAAGGCCTGATGAGATACGGTAGTACATTCAACTATTCTGTAGTCATCGACATTGCACTGTCTGACTAATTCTTCCAAACGTCTGATCATATTATCCTAACCTCACTTTCGTCTTAATGTAAGGCCCGCCATCTGATACAATGACCCATTCCTTATAACCCTTACCGCAATGACCGTTACCGTTTAATACGGCATCTGTACCGATCATTGTAATGTTGCTTAATAAGTCAGGTACATAACCTGTCAGAATTACCGGAGTAAACATCTTACCTGTCAGCTTACCGTCTTTGATTTCCTTGGCTCTTGATAAGACACACTGAATGCCCCAGTGCTTTGGATCTTCCATGCCTGAGTTCATGCCATCTACTAAGAAACCGTACTTAACGGACTTGATCATTTCATCAACGGTATTGGTGCCTTCACCGAAATAGGTGTTGGTCATTCTGGTATAGACCTTTCTTTCAAATGATTCTCTTCTGCCGTTACCTGTAGGCTTTACATTAAGTCTGGCAGCACTTAAGGCATCACAGATGCCGCTTACCAGATAACCCTTATCCAATATCTGGGTACAGCCGCTGATGGTTCCTTCATCATCAAAGAAGTAGGAAGCGGTCTGTTCTACCCCACCGCGGGCACCGTCATACATGTCAGTAATGGTGCTGGCAAGTTTTTCATTCATGTGCTGCT
Organism: Erysipelotrichaceae bacterium; assembly: GCA_017431405.1. Taxonomy (GTDB): domain Bacteria; phylum Bacillota_I; class Bacilli_A; order Erysipelotrichales; family Erysipelotrichaceae; genus RUG521. The sequence continues at coordinate 12,746 of JAFRLB010000042.1, forward strand.
TGGCAATGGCTCTGTCCTTAACGAACATGTCCATTTCAACGCCATGGCCAAATGCCTCATGAGCAATTAAGCCTGTAGCCTCTGGGGTACAGATGACTTCATATTCACCAGGTTCAATGTTTGGTGCTCCAAACATGTCCATCAGATCCTTATATGCTTCTTCAAGCTTTTCTTCCTGTCTGTCGATTATTTCAGAACCAAACCAGCCGGTATCACCGACCATGTTGTACTGAGTTTCGCCATCCTTGAAGGCCAACATGGCACAGTTGACGAATGAAACACCCCAGGCCTGAATCAGATCCTTGTTCTTTGATAAGAACAGCTTGCTGTTGAGTTCAGCCTGATATGAAACCTGACAGTCTATTATATTGTCCCAGGAAGCGACCTTGTCAGAAAGTCTCTTCATTTTCTTTAAGATTTCATCATTATCAAGATGATACAGTTCTTCAGCTACTTCACCAGCGAATTCCTTTTCCATCTTTTCTTCATAGACAACCGGTGTTTCCAGTTTTCTGATGCCTAATGAGTCTAATAATTCTGTTTGCTTATCCAGTTCTGTTCTGATCTTTTCAGCCAGTTCATCAACATTTCCTATTGTTGAAAAAGAGTATTCACTGTAGCCGCCGTTCTTATAAACTCTGACTACGAAGCCTCTTTCGCCATCACCGAATTCATTAATTGAAGTATTGCGCTGTGAAACCCCAAAACTTGTACCACTGACATCAGTAGCCAATACTGAAACATATTCATAATATGGCTCTAATGCTTCAATCAATTTCTTAAGTTCAGGTTTAACACTTAACAGATACTCTGATTGTTTTGCGATCATAATAAACTCCTCCTGTAATTAATTCTATACTGATTAGCCTTCTCTAACAAGCAAATGCCACTTGCCACTTTTTATTTTTCACTATAATATAAGCAGTCTGTTATAATTAATTAAGAGGGCAGTTTATGGATTTAAATAACATTCTGAAACAACATGACATCAGCTTATCTGAGCAGCAGCTTAGTGCCTTTGAAAAGTATGCGGACCTTCTCATTGAATGGAATCAGAAATTCAATCTCACCAGCATCACTGAGCGCTCAGACATCTATCTCAAGCATTTTTATGACTGCTTACTGCCTGCCATTTGTTTTGACGTGCAGGGAAGCTTGGCCGATGTCGGTTCAGGAGCTGGGTTCCCGGGAATTCCTTTAAAGATCTTTAAACCTGACCTCAAGGTAACTCTGATCGAGCCAACCGGCAAGAGATGTACTTTCCTTAAGGAAGTAATAAGCCAGCTGAACCTAAAGGACATTGAAGTCGTCAACAAGCGAAGTGAAGACTACGCCAGAGAAGGTCATCAGTTTGACATCGTTACCGCCAGAGCCGTGGCAGAATTAAACGTATTAAGTGAATTATGCCTGCCATTAGTTAAGAAAGGCGGCCACTTCATCGTCATGAAGGGACCAAAGGCCTACCAGGAAATAGAAAACGCAGACAATGCGATCAAGACATTAGCCGGGAAGTATGTACGTACTGAAGAAATCAGACTGGACGATGAACAGAACAGAGTACTTATCGACATTGAAAAGATAAAGAACCACGACGCGAAATACCCGCGTAATTACGGACAGATAAAGAAGAAACCACTATAGGAGGCGTCAGATGGCATTTACAGAATTATTAAGAACTGAACGCATAGTTCCAAACCCTTACCAGCCTAGAAAGCAGTTTGATACTGAGGCCTTACAGGAACTGACCGCTTCCATCAGAGAAAACGGCCTGATTCAGCCGGTAACCGTCAGAAAGAATGGGGACCATTTTGAATTAATAGCCGGTGAAAGAAGATTCAGAGCCTGTCAGTTATTAGGCTGGGAAACCATACCGGCCGTAATCATTGAAGCAGATGATGATGAGATGGCTCAGTTAGCCTTAATAGAAAACATTCAGCGAGAAGACCTTTCAGCCATTGAAGAAGCCAACGCCTATCAAGAGCTTCTTTCCAGAGGTCACATTACTCAGGAACAGTTAGCCGACAAGATGGGAAAGAGCCAGTCTTCCATTGCCAACAAGCTGAGACTGTTGAACCTCTCAGAAGAAGTTAAACAGGCCCTTGTCTCTCACCAGATCTCTGAAAGACATGGCAGGGCAATGTTAGGCTTAAGCAATGAGCAGCAGAAAAGAGTTCTGACACACATAACAGAAAACGATCTTACCGTAAAGGATACGGAAAAATACATCAAGAATCACTATACCTTGAATCCAGGACGCCGCAATGACAATATTAAATGTTTCGGCGTAAGTACCCGCATTGCCATCAATACAATTCATCAGGCAATCAATTCCTTAAAGAAGGTAAACATGGATATCGGGGTCAGTGAACAGGACAACGCAGAGGACTACGTAATAACAATAAGTATCAAAAAGTAGGCCGTTTATGGTATAATTTTTGATGCATAGATGACTAAAACAAGGATGTGAACATATGGGTAAAATAATGGCAGTGGCCAATCAGAAAGGCGGTGTCGGTAAGACAACGACCAGCATTAACCTGGCAGCCGGACTGGCTTTTCTGGGCAAGAAAATACTGTTGATCGACTTAGACCCGCAGGGTAATACAACTCAGGGTTTAGGCGCCAGAAACAACATAACAAAGAGCACTTATGATCTGTTACTCAGAGATACTGACGCTAAGGAATGTGTCAGGTCTTTGAAGATTCCACCAATGGATCTCATACCAGCCACCATTGATCTGGCTGGCAGCGATCTGGAAATGTTATCGTATAAGGACGGCAGAGAAAAGCTGCTTAAGAACAAGCTGGATCAGATTAGAGATGATTATGATTTCATCATCATTGACTGTCCGCCATCATTAGGTTTATTAAATACCAATGCCTTAACAGCCGCTGATTCTGTCATCATTCCTGTACAGTGTGAATACTATGCTCTTGAAGGACTTACCCAGTTATTATCAACCATCCGCTTAGTCCAGAAACTGTTTAACCCACAGTTACACATTGAAGGCGTATTACTGACAATGTTTGACATCCGCAACAACCTTTCCACTGAAGTTCAGCAGGAAGTCCGCAAGTACTTCAAGGAAAGAGTATATAAAGTATCAATTCCACGTAACGTAAAGCTTTCCGAAGCCCCATCGCATGGAAAGAGCATATTCCAATACGACATCAAGTGCCCTGGTTCCAGAGCATATGTTGCCTTAGCCAAGGAAGTTATTGAGAGAAATGCACCGGAGGTGAAATAATGCCAAAAGATGAACATTTAGGAACAGGTTTAGCTGCCATATTCGGTTCTGACAATCTCAGTGATATCATTGATGACATTCAGAACAACAGCACAGCTGCCGAACAGTATGGCCGTAAGACAACTCTGAAGATAAGCGAAATCAGACGCAACCCTTATCAGCCTCGTCACGTATTTGACCAGACTAAGTTACAGGAACTGGCTGATTCCATTAAGGAACACGGTGTGTTCACTCCTATACTGGTCAGAGCCAGTGCCAGAGGATATGAATTAATTGCCGGTGAAAGAAGATTAAAAGCGTCTCAGTTAGCCGGTAAGGAAGAGATCCCGGCCATCATCGTTGATTTTAATGATGAGCAGATGATGGAAGTTTCACTTCTGGAAAACATTCAGCGTGAAAACCTTAATGCCATTGAAGAAGCTCAGGCTTACAAGCAGTTAATGGATAACATGGGCTATACTCAGGAACAGTTAAGTAACCGCATTGGCAAGTCCAGAGAATACATTGCCAATACCTTGAGATTATTAAAACTGCCACCATATGTTCAGAAACTGGTAGAAGACGGTAAGCTTTCAATGGGACAGGTAAGACCTCTTATCACCATTGATTCAGAAGACACGGTTAAGACAATTGCGACAAAGACAATGAAAGACGGCCTGTCAGTAAGAGCCGTTGAAAAACTGGTAAAGAGCTTCAAGCAGCCTAGAATGCATCTGGAACCATCACCGGTAGCCGATTCAAACATTCTGGATGTACAGAAGAGATTACAGAACAGATTTGCGACAAAAGTAAAGATAACCAACAACGCCATAACAATTAATTATTCTGACACCGCTGACCTGAACAGAATACTTGATCTGTTAGGCTACGACAGCGAGGAGATTTAATGGAAAATGTAACATGTACCGTCATTAAGGACGGTAAGACATATCAGTCAGACTTAGGCGGTTTAAGACCGTTAATGAAATGGCTTAATGAAGAGCCTGAATTACTTGAAGGCAGTGAAGTAATCGACAAGGTCGTAGGTAAGGCCAGTGCCATGTTATTAACATATGGCAAGGTCAGAAAGATTCATGGCAAGCTCATGAGTAAGACGGCCGATAACTTCTTAAATGCCCATGGCATTGAGCACAGTTGGGATGTAATGACAGACTACATTCTTAACCAGGACAAGACAGACATGTGCCCAATGGAAAAGAAGGTTAAGGACCTGAATGAACCTGAAGAAGCATTCCAGACCCTTAAGCCGATATTCATTAAATAACTTTGGCTCTCTAAAATAATTGGTGGGAACTCCACTGAAGTTGGTGGACCAGCGATAAGAAAATGAAAGGACCAAGATGCGAAAATCGAGGTCCTTTTAACATGGAGAAAACTATTTTTTAATGTAATGTCCACGCTTCTTACCGATTCTTCTAATATAAGGTATTTCCTGTATTTAATAAGCAGTCTGGCAAAGTCATTAAAAACAGATTCTTCACAGTTCCGGTAATCTCTGATCAAGTTATCGAATAAATTATCGATATCAGATGTATTACTTTTTGCGGCATTGTCAAAGGTATTAAAGCTTTCTTTTAGTGCACGTAAAGTAGGAAAGTGAGGGTCAAGATCCATGAACTTTTTTTCTTTCTGAAAAGTGTCGAGATACTGTCCCAGATGAAAGTTGTAAGAAGGGTCAGCGGTATAATCTATGTTAGCTACATTCTCAAAAAGAATGAATTTGAAGTCCTGCAGAATATTGACCTCACGTGAGTGCTTAATGGATTTAAAGGAAGTGTTAAAAAGGAAGTTGTTTCTCTTTAATTCGGCATTTTCAATATCCTTATATCTTTTCAAAACAGAGCGATAATAGGTATTAGGGCGGTCAAGTATCCATTTTTTAACATGAAATCCATCAACGATAGCCTGTGCATTAGGAAAATAGCGGGTAACGTAGTTAATGTAAGGATTGTACATATCACATATTAGGTATTTGACATTAAGGCGTTCTTCTAATGGTATGTGATAGAAATAGGGCTCTTTATCCTTCTGGCGTCTACTGTTGACGATATCTATTGGCTCACCGGAGATGAAGTCCAGGATGACCATGGGATATTTATGTCTGTAATCGAAATTCATCTAGACCTCATCGATAGAAATGACTTCGGTCAGTGGAGCTCTGTCAAACTTGATGGCTGACATAAAAGTATCGTATACCAGTGTATCGGAAACATTTAATCTTTGAGCAGTCTGATGGACCGTGGCATTTATCTTCATGTTAAAGGGGAAAGTGAAAGGAAGGAATTCTATTGACTTTTCCTTCCTTTTTTTCGTTCTATTTTATCCCACCAACTTCTCCACTAATTTCCATCCACCAACTATTTTAGAGAACCGATAATTGTAGGGAGATTTTTCTTAAGAAAATATTAGTTATGACATTATATATATTTTAAGTAGTCATAAACAATGAATATGTATATACTTATAATATGATTAATGGTATACTTCATTTAATAATTACATATTTATAAGGAGGAGTTTATGAAGAAACATATTTCATGTATTTTACTTGTGGTTTTGTTCCTGACGTTGTTTACCGGCTGTGGAAAAACACCTGCTGAACCAGAACCGCAGCCAGAGCCAGAACTGACTGATATTAAAGGTTTGTGGATTGCACCTGATTATGATGCTGAAGGCACAATACTTGCTGCAAAGATTGATGATGAATACGTTGGTATTTTTGAAGTCGATAAAGAAGATCCTTCCCGCATATTTGCTTTGTTTATGGGAAGTGTAGAAAACGGTGGTGCTGTAGCGGAAGATGGCTCGTGGATATCAAAGCCTGCTAAAAACAATGCATATCTGAATGCTGAGGAACATACAATCACTTTAAAAGAAGGACAGCTGGTATTTGATGTCAGCATAAAAGAATATGAATTTGATTACACAGAAGAAACAGTGTTCATCCGTGGCGAATGGGATGATTCAAAGATGCCATGGACTGAATGGGGAGAGAATGAAAGCTTGATCAAAGACCTTGAAATCAAAGATTCAAAATGGGCGCTTGTCGATAACCGTTTATACTACTATATGGAGATTTACAACCCAAATACCGACATAATGGTATCTTGCCCAAGATACCTGATAGAGGCAAAGGATGCTTCTGGAAATGTACTCGATACTACAAGACCGGAATTACATCATATCAGTCCTGGTGAAGAAGTCATCTCAGCGGGATTAATTTCGCTCAGTACAAATATTTCTCCTGCGACTGTAACATTTACACAAGACTCGTATCTTGAAAAATACCTGCACACCGGAGAGTTTACGTCAATAGCCCCTCTTGAGATAAAAGACATCAGTTACGGCAACTACACCGTAAGCGGTAAGGTTGTAAATACCGAGGGTGGGGAAATACGTGAATATACCGTTGCTGCTATTATTTTCGATGCTAATGGAAATATTATTGATATTGATACAATAGGAGGAGATGTTGCTGCGAACGGTGAAAGTGCGTTCAGTCTTTACTTGCACAGTCCGGATACCGGAAGCGCCAAGGTATTTGTTTATGAAAACTCAGGGTGGCTTCATTAACGTAATGTTTTCTTATATAAGGAATTAACATAAAACATACTATTTTCTAGCAGAGTAACTAGTAAAAAAGGAAGTTATTTCGTAAATGATATGTACCGGCTCTCTAAAATAATTGGTGGGAACTCCACCAATTTCCATCCTACCAACTATTTTAGAGAACCATAACTTTTAAACTTAAAACCCTTTATGGGTTTTTCTTTATTTTTGTGTGCTATAATAAGAAAAAAGGTGATTAAGTATGAAAAATAAGTTTATGATGACCCCTAGACAGACGCTTAATTTTGTCCAAAAGAATCTGTCTGATTTTGTCTTTAATAGCATGATCTTAGCCCGTTACGATGTAACCAGGGAATTCTGTGAAAATCATGGAAACATTTCTGATGCCACTGTGGAAGAGATCGCCTTAGCTAATTTCATCGAGGCTTATAACTACCTTCTTGAATCAAAGGAAGAGGCCAGCTATTCAGTACTTATTGAATTACATACCATCTTGATGAAGGGTCTTTTAGATGGTTTCCAGAATCACCTTACTGATGAACAGATCGAAGAGCTTAATGCCATGATCAACCAGCCTGCCAAGGCCAATACGGAAATTGCCCTGGATGTAATGGTTCACATTTTAGACAAGAGACTGTTTGTGGATGGTGACGTCCGTGTGGCATTAATGTTTGCCAACAAGATCATGGTTGATAACGGCAATGGCTTCATTACCGTTACCCCAGAGAACTGCCCAACTTTCAGAGAAAAACTGAAAGAGTATAACGAAACTCATGAAGCCTACAGCTTCAAGGACTGGCTGTTCAAATACTGCATTAAGGGAAAGAAAGTATACTACTAGAAATAATCATCTGATTATTTCTTTTTTGAAAGGAATCTCATGAATAACGAAAACGGATTTTTACTGAAAAACATTCTGATCTGCATAGCCCTTATCATAACGGCTGTTGCGGGAAGCTTCATCTTTACAAATCACATGACCCAGATCGTATTAATAACCATAGGTCTTATTTTCATGATCGTTGCCAGAATAATAGAAACCATTAACGTTGGTAAGAAAGAACGCTGCAGCTATACAACATTCGCTACCATTACAGGTCAGTCAGCCAAGACTGATGAAAAAGGTGTTACCTCATATTATCCGGTATACACCTACACTTTTGCCGGAAAAGAATACACTGCCGTTTCTTCCGTTACTGATTCAACAATAAAGAAAAGGCTAGGTGATGAAGTCGAGATCTTCCTTAATCCGGATGATCCGGAAGATTCATACATAGCCGATTACCAGAAAACAGTCCGGCTGTTACACAGAATCTTTCAGATAATCGGTGTTGTACTGTTTGCCATCGGCGCAGCCCTGTTATTCATTAAACTATAGAAAAAGGTCATCATACGATGGCCTTTTTTCAACTCTGTCATTATCTGGAATACTTCTCATAACACCATCTGGCGATTCTCTCAATGAGATCTGCCGGTAATGGCTGATCATAAGGAATCCGTATTGTTCCCTTACTGACAGAATAATCAGCCAGTTCAGCGGCAAATTCTACTGTTGCCTCATCACCGGGATAAATGCTGAGATGTTTCTTTGCACAGGCAAAATGAATGATATTACTGCCTTTCCAGTATGTAGGCATGGACCAAGATATGCGTTCTTCTGCTTCTGGCAAGGCTTTACTAAGAACAGTCCTGACTTATTTAAGTTTTGGCTGATATATTTCATCCTGAGCCGCAATATATTCATCAATACTCTGCGGTTTAACACAATAATGATCCTGATTCTGCCGGCTGAACTCTCTTCCGCATTTCGGGCATTTCCATTTCTTTGTGTTTTCTTCTTTTTCACCGAATCTTATGACAACATGGATGTTATCGCCAGCCTTTTTATTCAACTGTCTGCGGATGTTTTTTAATACACCGATGATGTAACAGATACTGCCATCAGGATTCTTAACGCCCACGTTGACAATGCTTCCATCATAACCAATTCCATCAAATTCTGCGTGTACTTTTATGCGGCCTTTTCCAAATTCCTTTTTAAGATCCCATGGAAAAGCCACATAGGCGCCCCCACTTTCCACATCTTCCTGAAGAATTGCATTATATTCATATTTTTTCAATTCATTCATCGCAGTATTTTCTCCATAGCCTTGCCTTTCGCAAGTTCATCAACCAGCTTATCCAGCTGCCGTATTCTCTTCATTAACTCATCTTCGATGGTTTCGATCTGAATCCCACATATCTTCCCGGTAATAAGTCTGGAACGGGGGTTATAATCAGGAGCATCAGAAAAGAAACTTCCATATGTAATATCTGAATTCAGAGCAGTATTGATCTGCTCAGCTGTATATCCTGTCAGCCATGAAGTAACTTCATCTATTTCCTGCCTGCTTCTGCCTTTTCTTTCAGCTTTTTCTATCAATGCCGAATAGACTTTTTGAAATCTCATGTCAAATACCGATTGCCGTGCCATATCATCACCTCGAGATTATCATTTACGACCAAATTCTGATCTTCTGTAGTCTGGTTTTCCTCTGATTAAATTCTACCATCTATTTTTCAGCAACTCTATGCTAATCCACCATGAAAAAAGTAAGGATCTCTCCTTACTTTGTTAATACTTCAACATGGTCTTCAAATACGGCTACCGTGTATTCCCACTGGGCACTTGGCATGCCGTCTTTTGTATAGACGGTCCAGCCGTCAAGATTACTGATCCTGACACCTGACTTCTTGAAGTTCAGCATTGGTTCAATGGTGAATACCATGCCGGGAACGATCAGACAACCTGTTCCCTTCTTGCCATAATGATAGACAAATGGGTCTTCATGGAATTCAAGACCAACGCCATGGCCGCCAAAGTCTCTGACAACCTTGAAGCCATTACGGCTGGCATGTTGCTCAATGACATAACCTACATCACCTAAGAAGCCCCAAGGCTTAACAGCTTCCAAGCCTAAATCAAGACACTGCTTGGCAACTCTGACTATTCTTTCGTTTTCTGGTGATGTCTTGCCAATGATGAACATTCTTGAAGCATCAGCGTAGTAGCCGTTGTAAATGGTTGTTACGTCGACGTTAACGATGTCGCCTTCCATTAACACTCTCTTCTTACTTGGAATGCCATGACATACAACATCATTTATTGAAACACAGACGTGTTTTGGGAAACCTTCATAATGATATGGTGCACAGATCGCATTGTGTTCTTCAGTATACTGAGCTACCCAGTCATCAATTTCCTGAGTGGTAATGCCTGCTCTGATTCTTTCGGCTACCAGATCAAGCACACCGGTATTGATTACACCTGCGGCTCTGATGCCTTCGATCTGTTCAGGTGTCTTAACATATTTCCACTTTGGAACCTTATATCCCTGTCTTCTATAAGCGTCTACTTTTTCTCTTAATTCCTGTGATGGTTCCATTATTCTCCTCCTATGACAGAAAGTCTTCTTGCTCCTGCTGTTCTAAGTACCAGATATAATATTACACTTAATAAGCCCAATACACCTGTTACTATCAGCATGTAAGTATAGAATCCGAGAGATACCTTGTCAAGAACGAAGAAGTATACCGCAACAATGATTGCGCCGATTATCATGCTTGTGAACATGTAGAGGATGATTGAAGCTCCTCTTTTTACTACCTCTGCTTCGTTAGTCCAGGCTAACTTCGGATATAACAGATTATAGCACAATCCGATCTCATCTGTCAGGATAAGAAATGCCTGCGGCAGTAAAAGAATACCCAGACAGCTTATGAAGTCTGCCTTGCTTAATACTACACAGACAATTGAAACGAACAGCTGTAATGGTGCCATTAGTGAATAATGGAATAACAGCTTACTGTGAATGATCGTCTTATTATCAATCGGTAATGACTTCAATGTTTCCATGCTGGCGCCTTCCAGGGATATTGAAGCAGCTGATGGCATGTAAGTCGTCATCATTGCACAACTCATGCCTATGATGAAGGTAATGGCAAGGCCTCTTGTCAATTCAGAATTCATGGTGACCTCATCTGATAATGATTCAATGAATTCCCCACCCTTAAAGGCTACAAAGATTATGCCGGCGGCAGTTAAGACAATTGGCATTAAGGCGTTGATAAGATAGTTAAAATATGCCCCAAGTCTCTTGAATTCCCTGTACCATAAGGCAGTAATTATACTTCTTTCCTTAACCGGTTTTTCCTTGTATTCCTTAGTTGAAAGTACACCCTGGTTAGATGTAATGATCTTTATGAAACTCTTATTGAGAATGAATACCATGATGCCCATGGAAATTACACCGGTAAGGATGATGTAAAGGATGTACTTGATGTTAGTGTGCATTATGCCCTTACCAAACCATTCAGTGATTTTCAGCATGCTGAAGGTCCGGGCAATTTCAGCGGCATTATTATCAAGATCAGCCATCTTGGTTTCAAGAGTAAAGGTTATATAATAATAAAACGCAACGAAGCCAAATACTAATAATGTTTTTACCAGATTCTTATTCTTGAGCTTATAAGTAAATCTGGTTAATAAGAAGCCAACCAGACAGCTTAAGGCCAGTGGTAATAATGGCCAGAAGAAGAATACTACTATGCCTGCCGGTAAGAATGTTCCAATTCGTCCGGCTCTTACGATCCAGGCAACCATGCCTGTACCTAAAAGACATAATTCAAAGCCATAGTCATATACCAGCATTGAGATCAATCTGCTTATGAGAATGTCACTTGACTTGATTGGCATGGCTAACAGAATGTCATTGTGAGTTGATTCAAATAACTGCCCCTGCACCATGGCAATGTCAGTCAACAGAATGAGGGTAAATACCATGGCTCCAACTAAGGCAAAGTAGACCCAGCCTAAGCCTGCCCCATATAGGAAATTGGCAAACTCACTGAAGAAAACATAGAAGGAAGCACATAGAACTACCCCTATGAGCAGGATGGTTGCCCAAGGAGGCAATCTGAATTTTTTCTTACCATTTTTTCTTGTAGAGCCAAACAGCTGCTTAACAGCGATTACAGTTAACTGCTTAAGCATCTTTCTCCATCTCCAGTTCCAGGAAGGTTTCTTCCAATGAAGCATCTCCCTTTACTTCTTCCATGGTTCCAGTCTTAATCAGCTTACCACTCTTAATGATTGCCACTTTGTCACACAGCTTTTCGGCAACATCAAGAACATGAGTAGAGAAGAATACGGCACCGCCGTTATTACATACTTCTCTCATGATTTCCTTGAACTTGAAAGCCGCAATAGGATCAAGACCGACAAACGGTTCATCAAGAACGATCAGTTTTGGGTTATGAATCAAAGCCGCAATGATGGCGATCTTCTGCTTCATGCCGTGTGAATAAGAACTGATTGGCTGAGCCAGGTTCTGAGTGAGTTCAAACTGATCGGCGTATTTTCTGATTCTTTCTTCTCTTTCAGCTTTTCCAACTTTATAAACATCGCCAATGAAGTTCAGATATTCAATGCCGCTTAAGTATTCAAAAAGAACCGGATTATCTGGAATGTAGGCAAATTCCATCTTACAGGCCAATGGGTCATCCTTAATGGACTTGCCATTAATGAGGATCTCACCACTGTCAAAGTTCAGTAATCCGCAACAACATCTGATGGTTGTCGTCTTACCGGCACCGTTATGACCAATGAAGCCATAGATTTCACCTGGTTTTATTTCCAGGGAAATATTGTCAACAGCGACCTTGTCGCCATACTTTTTTGTCAGATTATTAATTTTGAGCATAAATTCACCCCTTTGATGCCTATTATACTCCATAAACATGCAATATTTAATATACTTGTGAAAATACTGATTTACTATTATAATCAACACAGGTGATGAACATGACAGAAAATGATTTATTCAAACAGATTACGATATTCGACAATCATAAGGTTATTACCAATGTTGAAGGTAATTTCGTAATGGAAATCAAGGTCACAGAAAATGCGCTTAACCCATATGGGACAGCGCATGGTGGTTTTCTATATACCTTATGCGATACTGCAGCCGGTGCTACAGCCGCTACATTAGGTGACTATACCGTTTCCTTACAGGGCAACATCAATTACATTAAGCCTGCCAGAAAGGATGACATTCTTACCGTTAACGGCAAGTGCATCCATAACGGTAATAAGACCAAGGTCATTAATGTTGAAGTCACCAACCAGAAAAACCAGCTGATCTGTTCTTCATCTTTCACAATGTTCTTCATTGCCAAGATTGAAGAATGATCAAAGCTGAGTCAGTCTTTCCTGGGCTTCCTTAGCCATTCTGATGTCTTCTTCAGTAACCAGGGAATCAGTCTGATATCTGGCCTTGATGTATATTTCTCTTAACTTTATCGCATCAGCGTTATTAACATAAAGTTCATTATTCAAGATGTCTTCAGAGGTGGTCTGCTTATCAACAGGAACACCTTTTCTATTGGCACTGAACAGGAAGTCCCGGTAGATCTTTCTGATTTGTTGTCTGTTGGAGAGATCTTCTCTTACCTTCTTTTTCTTCTTACGCTTAACGGCCTCAGTGCCTGTGGCATCTTCATATTCTTCATAATCATTGTTTCTGAAGAAGTTTCTTACTAACTTATATAAGAGATACAGTACCAGAACAATAATGGCAATGGCCAGTACTATCAATATTATTCTCTGCAAGAGATTTACGAAATTGACATTGGTGTTATCTATATTATCAATGACATTTTCTTCAGGATTGAATATCTCATTGTATATTTCATCAGCGCTCTGAGGTTCATTGTTAATTACCTCATCAGGCTGTGCCTTAACCACTCTCCTGCCTAAGAATACTAATAAGGCTATTAATCCTCTTATTACCATGGCAATCGGTAAGGTTACTATTTCAAATATTCCCCTTGAATGAGAAATGATGACAAATAATAAGCCAAATACCGCCGCCGTAACAAACACTACACTGACTATCTCAAAGCCATTGTACAAGGCAGCCTTGTGATCCGCCTTAACACCCATTCTCTTTCTTCTTAATACGATCGTACCAATCAGAAGATACAGTGAGCCAAATAACAACGGTAACTTATTTTCCAAAGAAGAAGTAATACAGACAAATAAGGCCGCAAGTACCACTACTGCCGGTAAGCCAAAGTAGTAACGGTACTGCTGGTAGGAAATGTCATTATTACCGGTGATCATGGTTATGAAAAGATAGCCAACCAGTATTACCACAAAGAACAGCTGTCCTTCCCCAACCAAGAAAAGGCCAGGTAAAACCAACAATGCGGAAATGATCTTACCGACCGTATTGTTTAACCTGTCATTTATGAAAGCTGCCACACTTCCCATTACCAGTAATACTCCTAATAACAACCATGCATTATCAAAGGCAGGCATAAAACTGATGAAGGTAAAGTACAGTAAAATGTCACAGACAGTCTTAAACAAACTAACCATTGTCATTTCCTCCTGCCTGTAATACACATATCTCCTGATCAGACGCTGCCTGTAATCTGTTTAAACAGCTCATCTCATTTTTTGAAGAACCGGAAGTTATGACAATGTAACTTCTGTTGTTCTTTCTTTTCTCAATGCATCTGTCGATCAGTTCATCAAATGAATAATAAGAAAACAGGTTTGATCTGCCCAATCGCTTCATGATGTAGTTCAGATGATTTCGACCATAACCTTCATTACAGTTACCGACATCACCATTACAGATGAACTCATAAGGTATTCTCTTTTCCTCTAACTGCTCACATACCGTACGGCTGATGCGGAAACATTCTTCCAGCTTTTCCTTATCATTACCCTGCATGTTTAAGACAACTGCGACATTGGTATCAGTGGTATAGTCATTGTTCTTTACCATCAGTTCATTTCGCTTGGCACTCTGATTCCAGGAAATGTTCTTCATTGGTTCTTTTCCCGTGTATTCTCTGAAGCCCACAGTTAAAACCGGATCTTCAATGATGAACCTTCTGACTGAAATATCACCAATGTAGCCGCCTAAGGTCTTTATTATGTGTTCATTCTGACTTTTTTCAGGCATTATGACGATGTCTGCCTTCAGGTCCTCAGAAATAACCTTTGAATTAAAACCCAAGAAATCACCTGTTTCCAGGTAGTACTTTCCACTCTTATATACTCCTCTTTTCGGTAAGGTAAACCTGATGTCATTTTCAAACTTCTGTTCAGGCATCAGAAACAGTCTGTGTCTTTCTGCCTTGCCCTTACCATTAACGATTTCGGCACCCTCCGGTAAGTGAATGATGTAATTGATGTATGCCACAGGAAAACGCCAGGCATTTAACAGCTTGTTACGGCAGGTTATTACTTCGCCCGGCTCAGCCAGTTTCATGTCAAATATATATTCACAGAACAGATTCTGCAGTACGGTTGGTGCCAGTTTTACCTGAATGAAACCTATGACAATTGCCAACCCGACAAAAATCAGGGCAATCATAATGTTTCTAATGGTACCTTTACATCATTTAATATTCTTTCAATTATTCTGTCCGCATCAGCGTGGGAGCCAACAGTTACCAGAACTCTGTGCGGCAATACATATACCGCCTCTTTCTTGACATCTTCCGGTATTACATAGTTACGCCCACTCATGGCTGCGCTTATCTGACTTGCTTTATATAAAGCCAAAGAGCCTCTGGTAGAAACACCGGCAGCCAATGAAGGATTTTTTCTGGTGGCTTCTACAATGTCCATGATGTAATTTAAAATATCATCAGATACAGATACCTTTTCAACTTCTCTTAATGCTTCATTAAGGTCTTCATTACTTACGACACACTTGAGATCATTGATTATGACCTTGGAATCTTCTCTGCCCAATACACTCATTTCCTGATCTCTGTCCATGTAGCCCATTGAAAGCTTCATGAAGAAACGGTCAAGCTGGGCTTCCGGTAACGGGAATGTTCCATAGGATTCAATTGGATTCTGCGTTCCCATGACAAAGAAAGGTTTCTCTAACTTATAGGTATTACCGTCAACACTTACCTGCTTTTCTTCCATGGCTTCTAATAGAGCGGATTGGGTACGTGGTGTAGCTCTGTTTATTTCATCTGCCAGTACAACATTGCTGAAAACAGGGCCCTTACGGAAAGTAAACTCTCCTTCCTTCTGATTATAGAAGTTAATGCCAGTCAGATCTGATGGCAATAAGTCAGGCGTAAACTGAATTCGTTTGAACTGACCGCCAATGGTCTGGGCAAACGCTCTTAGCAGCATTGTCTTACCAGTTCCCGGCAGATCTTCCAACAGTACATGCCCCTTAGCCATGAAGCAGATGATGACCTGTCTGATGACTTCATCCTTTCCAACAATGACTTTATTAACATTATTGATTATTCTTTCAGCGTAATCTTTAACTGTAATCATAAAGACCTCCAAAAAATATACTACTATTATGCCTTTTTTTTCCCTTTTAGGCAAACTAAAAGGGAACCCTAGTTCCCTTCTTTTCTATCGATTTCTTCTGAAATCATAATGGTCTTCATAGATGTTCAATGTCTTTCCGTTAATTATGACGGTATCATCATCCAACCATGATACTTCAGGATCTTTATAAGGATAATCCCAGTAGATATTTCTTTCAAAACCGCTGTTATCTGCTTTAACAGTGCAGAGTAAGGCATAATCAGTTGTAGCACCACCGTTATTCCTATACACATAAACTGATAAACTGCCGTTGTCCGATTCAATGATTTTCATTGTTTCCTGACCGCTGAAATGGCTGATATCAAAGAAAAAGTAATATATGAGGAAACAGATGACCGCAATAACTGTTAATCCAATTATGACTGCTCTTTTAATTCCCTTCATACTTATATGTTCCCTTAACATCAAAGATTGATACACCATCTCTGATATTCTCAGGTTTAAGGTTATTTTCAGCCTTGATGAAAATACTGCCCTTCAGGTAATAACCCTTTGGTATGATCGTATCCTTACTGCCCGGTGAATAAGTAGTGGCAGGCGTAAAGGTCGGAATTGAACCTGTGATCTTCTTACCGTCAACGTATGCCGTATATCCTAGAAGAATGTCTTCAGGAGTGGCAGTCGCATTTGAAGTATCTATTTCAACATATGAACCGTCAACTTCGCCCAGATAGCTGTATGCCTTCTTACCAAAGGCAACATCAGCTGCCGTAGCCGTGGCATCTCTTGTATTAATATAACCGGCATCAATGTAGCCCTGTCTGATTGATTCAGTCAGGATGTTTCTGGTTAATAAGAATGTCAGACCTGCACCTATTAATATGAACAGCACAGTAATCATAAAGGCGTTTAAGCCATAATGCGGTGTGATGTACTCATATTCCTCATCATCTTCCTCTTCCTCTTCAGAAATGTTCTGATAGACAACAGGTCTGGTATCCTGAGAGGCAATGGTTGAGAATTCTCTTGTTTTTATAATGTTATCTTCTGCAGTATTCGTATTAACAGGTTCATAAACAGCTGTTTCTTCAGGTTCATTAACCTTATAGCCTTCCTTAGCCAGCTCTTCATCAGAGATCTCATCAGTCATTTCCAGCTGCTTTAAATCCTTGTTCTTCTTAGAAAACAACTTCATGATTACTGACCTCCTTCCTGCTGACCGCCTTCACCCGGATCAGGTGTCGGTGTTGGCTCTGGCTCCGGTTCAGGATTCTTTTCCCATAAAGCCGTAAATGTCAGATCTTCAGCCGAACCTGTTGGAATGTTACCGCCATTTGACCAGCCTAAGAATGTATAACCTTCTCTGACTGCTCTGCCGGTAATTGTTATAGGTGTTTCAGACTTACGGTAGCTTCTGATCAAGGTAACGGAAGTATCTTCACGTCCGCCGTCAAAATCATAGCTTATCGTATACTTAGGCTCTTCAGCCTTATATGTACCGGTGACACCAAAAATACTGACACCGACCTTGATGTTGTCGTTTGTCAGATTACTGTCACCCTTAATGATAATGTCTCCTTCAATATAGGCATCACCTGAAATGTCGATTGATGTACCCTTGGTCTTGATTTCCTGACCAGGAATTACCTTCATTGTACCAACAACCAGTTCACCATTGATGTAGGCAGTTTTGCCCTTGGTAATGTATTCACTCATGGCTGTGGCATCAGAAGTATCCAGTACATCCATGGTACCGGTAACCAGCTCACCGTCAATGAAAGCTGTCTTACCCTTGGTGATGTCTTCGGCAGATGCTGTAGCGTCAGAAGTCAGGACATAACCATCCTTCTTCAGATCTGCCAGTACCTTATTGTTAAGATACATGTGAGTGCCAACGTAGCCTAATGCGGCACCCAGTATTAATCCCCCTAAGCTTAACAAGATCATTCCCAGGGCCAGTTTATTAACCCCTTTACGATTGGACTGTGTCATCCTGTTACCTCCTGTTATAGATTATTGATATTATATAACATTTACCATCAAATGTGAAACCAGGCCATTAGGCACTAAAAAAGGGTGGTTGCCCACCCTTATACATAACTAGATTCTTTCGTACAGTTCTGCGTACTTCTTAGCTGATAAGTCCCAGCTTACATCAGTTGTCATGGCATGCTTGATGAGTTTTCTCCAGGCTGCCTTGTTTTCATAATATACATGAATTGCGTAGGCAATGATGTACATCATTTCATCACCGCTGAAGTATCTGAATGAGAAGCCGTTACCTGTTTCTTCATACTGGTTATAAGGAATGACCGTATCCTTTAAGCCACCTGTTTCTCTTACCAGTGGAATTGTACCATATCTCATTGAGATCAGCTGGCTGATTCCGCATGGTTCGAATAATGATGGCATTAAGAATAAGTCACAGCCGGCATATACTCTGTGTGACAGTTCTTCATTGTATCCGCAATAGAATACTGCACGGTGAGGATATGTTGACTCGATCTTCTTCAATTCATTTTCAATGTAACTGTCACCTGTACCTAAGATGACTAACTGTACATCCTGGTTCATAATCTGACCCAGTTTTTCTAATAACAGTAACATTCCCTTCTGCCAGGTTAATCTTGAAACGATACCGATCAACATAACGTCGTCAGCTACTCTCAAGCCTAACTGATACTGTAATGAACGCTTGCAGGCTTTCTTGCCTCTGATGTCATGTTCAGTATAGTTCTTGTACAGAGCCTTATCTGTTTCCGGATTCCAGTTAACAGTGTCTATGCCGTTAACGATACCGGTCAGTCTGTTACCCTTGTCGGCCAGAACTCTTTCCATTCTTTCACCGTATTCGCTGGTGACGATTTCTCTGGCATACTGTTCAGAAACTGTGGTTACTTCATCGGCGTAGATGATGCCAGCCTTCATGAAACTGATGCCGTTATCAAACTTGATGTCACCGTTATTGTAATAGTATTCTGACAGGTTGAAGCATCTTAAGATGTCCTTAGGGAAATTACCCTGGAATAACAGATTATGAATTGTATAAATGTGCTTATACTTCTTATATTCTGCATCCTGGTATTCCTGCTTGCAGATGATTGGGATCATGCCGGTCTGCCAGTCATTGGTATGAATGATCTCAGGCTTGAATGGAATGTGTGGTAACATGTCCAGAACAGCCTTACAGAAGAAGGCGAATCTTTCACCATCATCATGGAAGCTGTATAAACCGTCACGGTAGAAGTAGTCATCCTGTCTGATGAAGTAGTAGACAACGTCTCCTACCTTGTCAGTATAGATTGAGGCATCCTTATTGATAATGCCTGACTGAACATGGAAGTCTGCGACCTTTTCCATGTTTGGATGCTTATCAATGATTACCTTGTACATTGGCAGTACAACTGCACATTCGTCACCTTGCTTACATAAAGCCTGCGGCAGTGAACCAATGACGTCAGCCAGGCCACCGCTCTTGCAGTAAGGTAAACCCTCTCCGGCAACAAATAATACTTTTTTCATAGTTATACCCTGTCTCTTCTCTTTACATAAGCCAGCTTGCCATCCTTACCGATGATTTCCAGCTTACGTTCAACACTTGAGTGCTTATCAATAACCGCATTTTCAATGTGTGCCATTGGTGCAATATAACATTCAGGTAACAGTAATGTGTTCTTGATTACGGCACCCTTGCCTACGGTTACTCCACGGCCGCAAATGCAGTTTTCCAGGTCACCGTTAATGATACAGCCATTGGCAATCAGACAGTTCTTGGCATGAGCATTCTTTGAATAGAAGGCTGGCTGAGAATCGTTGGTCTTGGTATAGATTGGCCAGTCAGGGTCAAACAGTTCAGAAGCCTTTTCATAGTCAATCATTTCCATGTTGGCATCATAGTATTCCTCTAATGAGTTAATGCATGCCAGATAGCCCTTGTGCTCATATCCACATACCTTTAAGCTGTCAACTACTGATGTAATTACATCGATAAGGCTGTACAATGGGCTGATGACAGGAGCCTTTTCTACCAGATCAACGAACAGTTCTCTGTCAATTACGTATGTTTCTGTCAGGATATTAGCGCTCTTCTTATTACCCTTGTTTCTGCCGATTGCTGTTACAACACCGTTCTTGTCGAGGTCAATGGTCTTACAGCCAATGTACTTCTGATTAGCGTTATTAACTTCCTGGTAAACACAGGTAATGTCTGCACCGCTTTCTTCATGAGCTCTGATTACATCATTATAGTTAATGCGGTAAATCATGTAGCTTGGTGAAATGACAACGTACTTGGCATTGCTTTCCTGGAATTTTTCAATGTTTGAATGCATGACGTAAATGTCATGGAAATAAGCATCACTCATGGCGTTGTTATCTGTATAAAGAATGTTCAGATAGCCGCTCTTTAAGTTAATGTTATAGTTACTGCCGTTTCCTAAATGTTCAATTAAGGAACGCGGTTTGTTCTTTACAAGTACTGACAGTTCGTCAATGCCTGAATTGACCATGTTGCTTAAGGTAAAGTCAATGATTCTGTAACGGCCTAAGAATGACATTGCAGGAATGCTTCTGAAATCGCTCATGCCCTTTACATTGACACTGCTATCTTCAAAATTTACGATACCAATTGCGTCTATCATATTATTCCACCTGATCCTTCCTGGCTATTAATTCAATCTTTTCCTTGGTTCCGATATTGGCATTGGCTGGGATCTCCAGACCTTCTGCTACGATGCAGTTTCTGACAACTGCGCCTTCATCAACTGTTACGCCTGGCATCAGAACACTGTCAATTATCTTGGCACCCTTATGAATGCGGCAATCTCTGAACAGAACTGAATTTTCAATGGTTCCATTGATGACACAGCCCTGGTTAATGTAAGCTCTCTTGATTCTGGCTTTCTTACCAATGAACTGTGGTGTAGTTGGAATATCTTCTGTATAGATCTTCCAGTCATCATCAGCCATGTTCAGAACATCATTGTCATCTAACAGATCCATGTTAGCCTGCCATAATGAATCGATTGTTCCTACATCTTTCCAGTAACCGCTGAATCTGTAAGCACAGATCTTCTTGCCCTGCTCTAAGAATGAAGGAATGACGTTCTTACCGAAGTCATGGTCTGACTTGTCATTTTCAGCATCCGCAATCAGTGCTTTTCTCAAGGCCTTGTAGCTGAAGATGTAAATACCCATGCTGGCGAGATTGTTCTTTGGATGAGCTGGCTTTTCTTCAAACTCAATGATTTCATCCTTCTCGTTTGTATTCATGATACCGAAACGCTTGGCTTCTTCCCAGCTGACTTCTAAGCCGGCAACAGTTACGTCAGCGTGCTGTGCCTTATGGAATGCCAGCATTTCTGCATAGTCCATCTTGTAAATATGGTCGCCTGATAAGATCAGAACATATTCAGGATCATAGATGTCCATGAAGTCAATGTTCTGGTAAATGGCATCAGCTGTACCTCTGTACTTACCGAAACCATCGTTCTTTTCTCTTGGTGGCAATACGAATACACCCTTGTTCTTACCGTTTAAACCCCAAATTGAACCCTGAGCTACATAGGCATTCAATAGAATAGATTCATACTGTGTTAAAACACCAACGATGCCAATGTTACTGTTGGCACAGTTGCTTAATGGGAAGTCAATGATTCTGTATTTCCCACCGTAATAAACAGCTGGCTTCGCTACCTTACTGGTCAGATCCAGTAATCTGGTACCACGACCTCCAGCCAAGATCATAGCTAACATCTCTGTTTTCAAGAAAACCACTCCTCTCTAAGATGTTATTTTTCAGTTATTTCCCTTATTATCATTATATCATCATTATAGTAATATGTAAGCCTTTACATTTTCCAATCTATAGGTTTTAAACCGTTTTTTACCAGGAACTCATTAGTCCGGGAAAAATGTCTGCAGCCGAAAAAACCGTTATAGGCACTGAGAGGTGAGGGATGGGCAGCCGTAAGTACCAGATGCTTTGGATTATTAAGCAATGGCATCTTATTCATGGCATTACGTCCCCATAAAAGAAAGACAATTGGCTGGTCCTGACTGTTCAGTTTTCTGATCACATTATCAGTAAACTGTTCCCAGCCATGATCCTTATGGGAATTTGCCTTACCTCTTTCTACGGTCATGACCGTATTCAGTAACAGCACACCCTGCTTAGCCCAGTTAACAAGATAGCCGCTGTTACTCATCTGAATTCCCAGATCATCATGGATTTCCCGATAGATGTTCTGCAATGACTTAGGCAATGGATTCCCCGGCTTAATGGCAAAGCACAGCCCGCACGCCTGATTCGGTTCATGATATGGATCCTGGCCTAATATTACGACTTTTACCTTATCAAGATCGGTATAATAAAAAGCTGCGAAGACTTCCTGCTTCGGCGGATATATTGTCTTTTCAGCGTATTCCTTTTTCAGAAACGCTGACAGCTTTTTAAAGTAATCCTGCCTGAATTCGTTCTGTAGAAAATCATCCCAGCTCTTGTTGATCATTATTGTTCTCTTTCTAATACGGCAACGGAAACTGCCTTTATTCCTTCACCGTATATGTATTTATAGTTATTGAATTCCAAATCGACATCCTCATCTGTAGGATTGAAGATGATCTTTATGTCCTTACCGTTACATTCTCTTAAATCATAAACCAGACAGTTGCCTATTCTGACAACATCAGTTTCTTCCATTACCTTATCTGCCGGTTTTGCCAGACAGTATTCCTTTCTGATTCTGATCATTTCCCTTGTAAAGTCAATGACATCCTGATGCTGTGCCTTGTCTTCCGGTTTTAACTTATTAATTTCATCAGGCTGATTGTAACTGTTGGAAACGAAATTCTTGCTACGGCAGTATTCCTGACCGCTGTGAAGGAACGGTATGCCCTGAGCAAGTATGACAAAGGCAATTAACAGTTTCTGCCTGGCTATTACATCTTCACCACTGCAGCACAGTCTTAACTTGTCAAATGAAGTCATGTCATCATGGCACTCAACATAGTTAATACTCTGTTCACTGCCTAACGGCTGCCCCTGTAACAGATCGCTTGCAGCTTCAATGTATTCAACATCCCCACTTGCGTAACCTTTCTTTTCAGCTTCAAAGGTACTGCCCTTTATCTTGTCACGGAACAGATCGTTGAAGAAAGCGATGTCCATGACTGTTTCTGCATTATCCTTGCAGCATCTTTCACTTTCTGCCAGAGCCGTATTCATGTTCCAGCCTTCACCATAGAGCATGACGTCAGGCTTAATATTTCTTAATGCTTCAGCGGCCTTTCTCATGGTTGTTATGTCAATTAACCCCATCAGATCAAAACGGAAGCCGTCTATCTTAAACACATCAGCATAATACTTCAATGTATCAATAATGTACTTGCGGCACATTGGCATTGAAGTGTCTACGTCATTGCCGCAGAATGAACCGTCTGACAGTGTTCCGTCTTCGTAATAACGGAAATAATAATACGGAACACTTAATTCAAAACTATGTCTGTGCATGACATATACGTGATTAAATACCACATCAAGGTTAACCTTTAATCCCTTTTCGTGGATGGCATTTACCAGATTACGGAAATCAGAGAGCACCTGTATGGCGCTTATGACATTTGTCGAATAGCTTCCTTCCAATACCTGATACTGCACTGGATCATAGCCCCAGTTATAGAACAGTTCAGGATGCAGTTCATCGACACTGCCAAAGTCACTTACCGGCATTAACTGTAAGTGGGTAATGCCAAGTTCCTTTACATAGTCAAGATTCTCACTCATTGCCTCAAAGGTGCCTTCTTCAGTAAAATCTCTTACACTTGTTTCATAAATGATGGCATCACTGTATTTTTCCAATACCGGCAATTCTACATTTTCTGCTCTGTATTCTTCAACGTCTACGACAACGCTCTTCTCACTGTTTGCGCTGGAAGCCTTGGCATATGGATCTGTTGAATAATGCCACTTACCGTTTACTCTGATCAGATAACGGTATAATGCCCCGATGATTCTTGGCCCGATTGAGATACGGAAAGTTCCCTTCTCCCCACGATGTAAGTCCAATGTCTTTATGCTTCCATGGTGTTCTATTTCTACCTTTACCTGACTGGCGGTTGGAGCCCATAAGACAAAACGGGTAAACTTATCATTTAAAGTGCTTCCAAGATCATCGTCATCATAGAAAAATTCATCGTTAAAACGGGCAGTCTTAACAATGAATCTGTACTGTAATACCGTTCTGTAGCCATTTACTGCCATTACCTGATATTCACGACCAATGACAATTTCATCATTCAGCTTTGTTTCATATCTGGTAACCTTATCCATTCTGTAAGAGGAAAGAATTTCCAAAGGAAAAACCAGATTATTATCCAGAAGATAAAATCTGTCGCTTTTGCCTCCACAGAAAGTATTGTCAATCTCGATGACTACCTTATCATAGTCATCGAGATAAGCCTTAACATGGTCTTTCATAGAGTTACATCTTTACCTTATCTAAATGCCAGATGTCTCTGTTATACTCTTCTATTGTTCTGTCTGTACTGAAATAACCGCTTGATGCGATGTTCAGCAGACACATCTTATTCCACTTTTCCTGATTCTTATACAGTTCATCAATTTTCTGATGTGCCTGTAAATATGGATAGAAGTCTGCGAAGTGGAAATATTCATCATTACCATATAATAATTCATCATAGATGGCTCTGAATTCATCCTTGTTTACATCCCAGGTACCGTCAATCAGGGAATCCATGATCTTCTTGATTGTTGGATCTGACTGGTAGATCATCATGGCGTTATAACCATCGAAACGTAACTTTCTCAGATCTTCTACGGTATTACCGAAGATGACGATGTTTTCTTCACCAACATGTTCCTTGATTTCAACGTTGGCACCGTCTAATGTGCCTAAGGTAATGGCACCGTTCATCATTAACTTCATGTTACTTGTTCCGCTGGCTTCCTTGCCGGCTGTTGAGATCTGCTCACTGACATCAGCTGCATTCAGCAGTATTTCAGCGATGGAAACACAGTAGTTAGGAATGAAGACAACCTTCATGTACTTACTTACAACAGGATCGTTATTGATCTTATCACCGATTGCGTTGATCAGTTCAATTACCTTCTTGGCGTATACATAGGCAGGAGCTGCCTTGGCACCGAAGAAATAGGTGTGAGGAACCATGTTGAAATCAGGATGTTCCTTAATGTACTGATACATGTAGATTAAGCGCATGCAGTTGAGCATCTGTCTCTTATAGGCGTGTAATCTCTTAGCCTGTACATCGAAAACTGAGTTAGGGTTAACATCAATATTCAATGTTTCCTTAACATACTTGGCTAAGATCTTCTTTCTTTCCAGTTTAACCTGAGCAAATCTGGCCTGAACGTTCTTATCGTCAGCGAATTCTGCCAGTTTACTTAATTCAAATGGCTTTTCAATGAAGTCATCACCGATCAGATCAATGATCATGTCACGTAACTGAGGGTTAGAATAAGCCAGCCATCTTCTGTGAGTTACACCATTTGTCTTGTTATTGAACTTTTCAGGGAAGATCTGATAGAAGTCCTTCATTACGTCATTCTTCAGGATCTCAGTATGAATGGCAGCTACGCCGTTAACTGAGAAACTGCTGGCAACACCCATGTGTGCCATGTGTACCAGACCGTCCTTGACGATGGCAACTCTTTCAGCCAGGTTATAGTCACCTGTCTTGGCAAGTACATAATTCTTGAAACGTCTGTCAATTTCTCTGATCAGAGAGTGAATTCTAGGCAGCAGTTTCATGATCATGCTTTCAGGCCACTTTTCCAGAGCTTCCTGCATGATTGTATGGTTGGTATAGGCAACAGTATGAGAAACGATATACCAGGCCTTATCCCAGTCATATTTATATTCATCAAGCATGATACGCATTAATTCAGCAACGATCATGATTGGATGAGTGTCATTTAACTGAATTACTACCTTTTCATGTAAGTTATCAAGAGTGTGATAGTTATCCAGATGGCTTCTGATCAAAGTCTGAGCACCGGCAGAAACAAAGAAATACTCCTGCTTAACTCTTAACTCACGGCCCTTTTCAGTGCTGTCGTCAGGATATACGTTCTGAGAGATCTTGGCTACGTCATTCAGATATCTGATGAAGTCACGGTTTACCGGACCGTCTTCAGAAGCCTCAGGCTTCCATAATCTCAAGGTATTTACAACCCTATTGCCATGGCCAACGATTGGTACATCGTATGGTACGGCTCTGATGGTTTCTGCGTTAACATGCTTAACAGAAAGCTTGCCATCAGCTTCCCACCTGGTTATCAATTCACCGTAGAACTTAACGTCTACAGCGTGTTTTGTCTTTCTTACTTCCCAAGGATTACCGTATTTCAACCAGATGTCAGGTACTTCTACCTGCTTATTGTTCTCTATTTTCTGTTTGAAAAGGCCATATTCGTAACGAATGGTATTGCCATGGCCAGGTAAGCCCAAGGTAGCTAATGAATCAAGGAAACAGGCTGCCAGTCTGCCTAAACCGCCATTGCCCAAGCCGGCATCAGTTTCCATTTCTTCCATGTCATTTAAGTCTATGCCCATGTCAGCCAGGCCATCTTTAACGATGTCATAAATGCCCATGTTCATTAAGTTATTAGTCAGTAAACGGCCAATCAGAAATTCCATTGAAAAATAGAAAAGCTGCTTCTGACCATTCTGAGAAATAGCTTCCTTGGTATTCATCCAGTTTTCAGAAGCATAGTCTCTGACCAGTTCACCTAAAGTAAGAAACTTTTCTGAGTCGTCAGCGTATTTATATGAACGACCATATGTCTGAATGAATCTTTCTTCGTACTGCTTAATGAATTCTTCTTTGTTAGTAAACATATATTATCCCTTCTACTTCCTCTTGGCCCTCAGGATAACTCCAGCGTAAGGTGCCAATCTGATCTTCATGCTATAGTGCATGCCATTCTTGCCAGGTTTCTTAGCCTGAACCTTCGTGAAATTACACATGTTGCATCCACTGTAGATATCTTTTTCTGAGTTCAGTATTTCAGTGTAATAACCGTAGGTTGGCACACCTAGTTCAAATTCCTCATAAGATACAGGAGCCATGTTGAGTACGACGACATAAACATACTCCCTGCCAAATCTGACATAACTGTAGATACGTTGCTCGTTGTTATCGGCATCAATCCACTTGAAACCGTCCCAACTGTAATCATCCTTCCAGAAAGCCTCATCTGACTTGTAGATCTCGTTGAGATCTCTGATCATGCGCTTGAATGAATCGTGAGCAGGATAAGTCAATAAGAACCAGTCTAATTCCTTCTGCTCATCGAATTCACGGAAACTGGCAATTTCATTACCCATGAAATTCAATTTTTTACCAGGATGCGTATACATATATACCATTAAATTACGGCATTGTGCAAACTTTTCTTCGTAATTGCCCCACATTTTATCAACGATGGTGCCCTTTGAATGAACTACCTCATCATGTGAGAACGGCAAAATGAACTTCTCTGAATAGAAATATGCCATTGAGAAGTTTATCAAATTATGATGATATTTTCTATACTCCGGGTCCATTTTATAGTACCTTAAGGTATCATTCATCCACCCTAAGTCCCATTTATAGTCAAAACCAAGTCCGCCATATTCAACTTTTTCCGTTACTCTAGGATAGCTGGTTGAATCTTCCGCAATGATCATGGCGCCAGGATAGTTGGCGTGCAGATGATAATTGAAGCGCTTAATGAACGCAATTGCACCATTGTTTTCACCCTTGGTTGAATCGCCATTATAGTAAATGAGGTTACTTACGGCATCGACTCTGAGGCCATCCATATGATACTTATCCAGCCATAAGCCGGCACTGCTCATCAAGAAGCTTACGACTTCATTCTTGGCAAAGTCGAAGTAATGAGTATCCCACTGGCTTTCTGACTTTGACGGGTCACTGTTTTCATAAACACAGGTACCGTCAAACTTGATAAGGCCAAAGCTGTCCTTGACAAAGTGAGCCATTACGATGTCCATGATGACACCTATGCCATTCTTATGGCAGGCATCGATGAACATCATCAGCTGATAACAGTTACCGTATCTGGAAGTGACACTGAAGTAACCGTACTGCTGATAACCCCATGAACCGTCAAACGGATATTCGTTTAATGGCATTAACTCTATGTGTGTATAGCCCATTTCCTTAACATATGGAATGAGTTCATCAATCATTTCATAATAAGTGAACCATCTGCCGGCCCCATGATGCTTGAAACCACCCAGATGAACTTCGTAAATGTTCATCGGCTTGTCAAAGTTCAGAGTACGGTTTTTCATCCACTCTTCATCTGTCCACTTATATTCATCAAGATTTACGACCTTACAGACCCAGCCAGGTCTCATTTCATTGTAAAAGGCATATGGGTCAACCTTTTCCATTAACTTGCCGTCCTGGCTTTCTATTACATATTTATATTGGGCATATTCCTGTAAGCCTCCTACAGTTGTTTCCCAGATCTCATTATTGATCTTTTTTAAAAAAGTCGCTTCCCTGTCCCAGTTATTGAAGTCACCGATCAGCCTGACGC
The DNA here is from genome assembly GCA_017431405.1 of Erysipelotrichaceae bacterium. Lineage (GTDB taxonomy): Bacteria > Bacillota_I > Bacilli_A > Erysipelotrichales > Erysipelotrichaceae > RUG521. The sequence goes on from JAFRLB010000042.1 coordinate 41,520, forward strand.
TTTTGGCGTTAGGAGCATATAACCTGAAAACAACTCCACCCTCAACAAAGTGAGCTCCGAATATGTCGTAGGCCTTTACAGAATAGCCGTCGTAGTAAGATTGTAATTCCTTATTATTCATATTTAAATCACCATGATAATTATACAGTAAAACCGTTTATAGTGGAATATTTACAAAGTCATTAAAACACGTAAAAAAGTGAACCTCCAATTTCGGAAGTTCACTTTCCATTACAAAAATACTTCATTATTCATCCAGCCTGATCTGTTCGTACAGTTCCTTATTGAACAGGTCAGTATCCTTCAGATAATCGAACACTTCTCTGCCCTTGCAATAGGTGTACAGACAGTTATAGTCATCATCGATTACCGCATAGTCAGCGTCCTTGCCAATGGCAATGCTGCCCTTTGTATCACCAAAGCCATACTTTCTGGCTGGGTTTAATGAAGACATCTTAACAACTTCCTCTAATGGAATGCCGAGCTTTTCAACCAGGTTCTTAACCCCATATAATACAGGCTTGCTGCTGCCGGAAAGTCTGCCGGTTTCACTTAAGACAAAGCCTTCCTCATTTACATAGATGGTCTTTCGGTCAGAGACAATACCTTCTTTGTTCTTGCCCTGATTTATTTCTGAGCCCTTATAATGACCGGCTGGTAAACCGGCATAGGCAACGTTATCAGATATCATCATGAAACGGCTCTTATCCTTCATCCTGAAGTACAGTTTGATCATTTCCAGGGAAACATGCATGCCATCACATATTACTTCACAATCAACTTCATCTCTTAATATGCAGGCTCCTAAGGTACCGATGTCCCTGTGGTGTAAGCCGGTCATGACATTACCTAAATGAGTGGCAACCGTAATGCCGGCATCAATGCCCTTATTGGCTTCTTCAAAGTTGGCATTGGTATGATAAGCACCTACCTTAATGCCCTGATCAGCGAAATACTTAATGGCTTCTATCGCATTATCTACTTCCGGGGCAATGTCTACTAATAACAGATGTCCCTGGCCGGCCTTAACCATTTCCTCAGCCACTTTCATGTCAACAGCCGGGTAACCGGTATTAATGCCCTTTTCACCAACTCTTGCTCCCCAAGGGCCTTCACTGTGAATGCCCAATATCTGAGCACCCTCTAACCCGTCATTCATGTGATCAACAATGAACCTTATGGAATCAGGATAGGTAGTTGTCGGCAATACACCGGTTACGGCACTTGAAGCCAGGCCCTTTACATAACCCTTTACCTCATCAAGAGTAGGAGTACGAGGTGAAGCCATGCTATAGCCGTAACAGCCATGGTTATGAGTATCAATGATGCCAGGTATTATTCTTAAGTTACCGTAGTCAACACAGGCCGTAACATCACTGCCCTCCTCATAGAAATGGACAAACTTACCGTCCTTTATTTCCAGATATCCACTGCGACATACATTCTCCATGTATATTCTCTTGGAATGAATTATCATATTATTTATCTCTCTTTCCTTATATATCCATATTATTCTTTTATAAGAAAAAAGGCCAGATAACTGACCTTTAACATACCTTTCCCGGATTGAGGATATTTTTTGGATCAAATACCTTCTTAATGCTTCTCATTAATTCAATCTGGTTTTCTCCAACCTGCCTTGCCAGGTATGGTTTCTTGGCATAACCGATGCCATGTTCACCTGATACCATGCCACCGAATTCTCTTGCCTTGGTATATAACAGTTCAAATGCCTTATCAGCCTTTTGTTTCCAGATTTCCTCAGCCATTGAATCCTTACACAGATAGATGTGCAGGTTACCGTCACCTGCATGGCCGAATGAAGGAATTCTCAGGCCAACTTCCTTACCAACCTCATGAGTGTACTTAATGAAATCAGCTACCTTGCCCTTTGGTACAACGACGTCACATTCATCCATTAAGTCGGTTGAAGCCTTGATAGCTTCTAAGAAGGCTCCTCTGGCATTCCATACTGATTTCTTTCTTTCATCTGTATCAACGAAGTAACCGTCAATTGCACCCTTTTCAATGCATAAGTTAGCTACCTTAGTGTATTCATCCTGTATTTCATTCATTGAGTTACCGTCAAATGTCAACAGAATGTATGCTTCATAATTTGTATCAGGGAATTTCTTGCCTAGGAACTGTTCAGCTGAAATGATCGTATCAAGTGACATGTACTCAATTGCGGTAAGTGATGCCTTTGATCTGATGATTTCAGGAACAACTTCTATGGCTTTTTCCATGGTCATGAACGGCAGTAACATTGAAACTGAATAAGCCGGTTTCGGTACAAGCTTCAGGATGGCTTCAGTAATGATGCACAGGGTTCCTTCTGAACCGATGATCAGATCCTTAATGTCATAACCTGAAGAGTTCTTAACTACCTTGCCGCCAAAGTGCTCAATTTCACCGTTTGGCATTACAACTGTCAGTCCTCTGACATAGTCTCTGGTAACACCATATTTAACGGCTCTCATGCCGCCGGCATTAGTGGAAATGTTTCCGCCGATGGTTGCGCTCTTTTCACCTGGATCAGGTGGATAGAACAGATCTCTTTCCTCTACATAAGCCTGTAATTCCATTAACAGTACACCAGGTTCTACCGTTACGGTTAAGTTGGTTTCATCAACTTCCAGAATGTGATTCATCTGTTTGGTACAGATCATGATGCCGCCTTCCAAGGCAACGGCTGCCCCTACCAGGTCAGTACCTGAGCCTCTGGCTACTACCGGTATTTCATTTTCATAGGCATATTTCATGACCTTTGAGACTTCTTCAGTACTTCTGACATAGATCAGTACTTCAGGCTTTACTTCAATGCCGCCTAATTCATCATGAGCATAGTCATCAGAGATCTCATCATGAACCAGTATTCTATTGGCAGGAATAACTGACCTTAAGTATTCTATATCCTTATTATCAACTTTCTTATACATCACTTATTCCCCCTTTATCTGTTTAATTAACTGTGGAATGACTTCATACATGTCGCCAACTATTCCATAGTTACATACGTCAAATATCTGTGCTTCCGGATCACTGTTTACGGCAATGATGCAGTCAGAACCGTTCATGCCGGCCGTGAACTGAATTGCCCCGGAAATACCTAATGTAATTATCAGTTTTGGCTTAACTGTCTTACCGCTTAAGCCAATCTGATGCTTGGCGTCGAATATCCCAGCTTCAACCATCGGTCTTGAGCAGGCTACTACCCCACCCAGTAACTCAGCCAGTTCATTGACCATTGCCAGATCATCAACTGATTTCAAGCCTCTGCCAACAGCTACGATTACATCGGCTTCAGAGATATCAAGTTCTCTAGGCTTTTCTTCTATCTTCAATATTTCAGTATTGCTCTTAAGCCATTCCTGCTTGATTTCTACTCTTACTACTTCACCCTTAGGCTCTTCAACCTTTTCCGGCGAATTGAATATCTTATATCTTACCGTACAGAACTGCGGTCTTCTGTTTGGATTAACGATCTGAGCCATGATATTACCGCCAAAGGCAGGTCTGATCTGAACCAGGTCAGTATTCTCTTTCATTTCCAGTCTGGTACAGTCAGCTGTTAAACCGGTATGGAATCTGGCGGCTACTCTTGGAGCTAAGCATCTGCCAACATTGGTTGCGCCAACTAAGATGCTTGAAGGTTTTACGGTTTCAATGAAATCACTGAAGCAGTTGGCATATTTCTCAATGTCGAAATCTCTTAACTCTTCATGTTCATAGACAAATACCTTATCTACACCATATGACAGTAATTCCTTAATGTCTTCATCACAGTTATTGCCAATTAACAAGGCATATACCGGATGATTGATGACACTTGCCAGTTCCTTAGCCTTGCCAATTAACTCAAAAGTTACTTTATGAAGGACACCATGGTCACTGTCCGCATATACGCAGATGCCATTCCATTCATCCTTGTTGACCTTAACGATCTCATCTTCCTGGAAAGTTACGACACCCTGAGGTCCCTTACGGACACACATCTTACACAGCTTACAGCCGACACCGATGTCTAACTTACCGTTCTCATAGGAAATGGCATTAAACGGACATAATTCAACTAACTGTTTACCAGTCTCATCATTTACCAGCTTCTGATTAATAACTAATCCCATATGCCACCTCACACAAACTTTCTATCCCTAAGGATCTTGTACATCTCACTAGCCAGGTTACCGTCCTTAATGATTTCCTTTTCACTCTTCTTATCAGGATTGAAGATCCTTTCTACCTGAGTAGGAGAACCCTTTAAGCCATAGTGAGTTTCATCCTTATCCTGTAAGTCATCAAAGGTGATGATCCTGATCTGTTCTGCACAGTCACCATATTGCAGCTTTCTTTTGAAGGATGGAAGTCTAGGTGTGTTTACTTCCCCGTCAACACATAAAAGACACGGGGTCTTTATCTTAGCCGTAACGATCTTATTATCAAGGTTGGAAACATACTTAATGCGATCCCCGTCAACATCCACGTCTCTGACGTTGGCTGCGTGCGGCACCTTCAAGTGTTCAGCCAGTTCACTGCCAACCTGAGCCGTATCGCCATCAGTGGTCTGCTTGCCGCATAATATGACATCAAAATCACCTAATGCCAGTATGCCGCTGCATAAGGTGTATGAAGTTGCCAGTACGTCTGCCCCACCGAACTTTCTGTCACTGATGAGTACGCCTCCATCAGCTCCCATGTAAATGGCTTCCCTTATTACTTCAAGAGCACTGTTAGGGCCCATTGAAACAACATTCAGTGTTCCGCCATGCTTATCTTTCAGTTTAAAACCCAGTTCCAGTGCATACAGGTCATATGGATTCATTTTCGCTGCTACACCGTCTCTGATCAATGTGCCGGTAACCGGATCAACATTAACATTAGTTGTTCCAGGCACCTGCTTAATACAGACAATAATATTCATAGAACCTCCAAAATTATTATTTGTACGATCTCTTTAGTTCATTATACATCAAATGTCACAAGCCGATTATCCCCAATATGAAAAGATTATGGAACAATGAACCTTTCTGTCGGTCATACCCGACAAAAACCGCCTTAAACTGTCGATTACAGTCGACAACTTTCCAAACCAGGCATTTTTACATGCCCTTAACAAGCGATTTACTGGATATCGTTATCCTATTCCCTTATAATTTTTTAAGAAAAGGCAGGACCAAAGTATGAGTACAACACAGACAAAGAATTACAGCACTAAGGAATTACTTAAGAGATATTCACCATACCTGCTTAAGTATAAGGGAATGTTGATATTTGATCTGTTCTGTGCTTCCATGACCACCTTATGTGACATTGCCTTGCCAAGAATCATGAGCTTCTTAACCAATTCAGCGATGAACAGTCCTGAATTACTGACAGTATCAACCATTGTTAAATTAGCTGCCCTGTATGCCGTTTTAAGAATGATTGATGCCGTTGCCTATTTCTACATGAGCTCTCAAGGCCATATCATGGGTGTATACATTGAAACTGACATGCGCAAAGACGCCTTTGAACATCTGGAAAGTTTGTCTGACAGTTACTTCGCCAATACCAAGATAGGTCAGATCATGGGCCGTATCTCAAATGACCTGTTTGATGTCACGGAATTCTCACACCACTGTCCGGAAGAATTCTTCATAGCTTTCATCAAGATACTTGTTTCATTCATCATCCTGTGTCATTCAAACATTCTGTTAACAGTGATCATCTTTGCCTGTGTACCTTTAATGATCATTGTCTCACTGAAACTTAACCACCGTTTCAAAGTAGCCACAAAGTCACAGCGTGTTCAGATTGGTGAACTGAACTCTCAGGTTGAAGATTCATTATTAGGTGAAAAGGTAGTAAAGGCATTCGGTGCTGAAGAATATGAACTGGAAAAGTTTGAAAAAGGTAATCAGAAGTTCAAGGAAGTAAAGAAGGAACGTTACTATGCCATGGCAAACTATAACATGTCCACCAGACTGTTTGACGGCTTAATGTACTTTGTAACGATCATTGCCGGAGGCTTGTTCCTGGTTAAGAACATCATTAATGCCGGTGACTTGGTTGCCTACATTCTCTATGTTCAGACCCTTATCGCAACGATCAGAAGAATCGTTGAATTCGGTGAACAGTTCCAGTCAGGTGTAACCGGCATTGAAAGATTCCTGGAGATCCTTGATACACCAATAGACATTAAGGATAAGGAAGGCGCTGTTGATCTTGTCGTAAAAGGTGGCAACATCAAATTTGAAAATGTTACCTTCGAATATCCGGATGATCATAATACTGTATTAACCAACCTGAATCTGGAAATCAAGCCGGGCGAAAATCTGGCACTTGTTGGCGAAAGCGGTGGCGGTAAGACAACCCTTTCATCATTAATTCCAAGATTTTATGACATCAAGGAAGGCAACATCTACATTGATGATCAGAACATCAAAGATGTCACAATAAAGAGTTTAAGAAACAACATCGGCATTGTTCAGCAGGATGTTTACCTGTTCTCAGGTACAGTCAGAGAAAACATTGCTTATGGTAAGTTGGATGCCACTGATGAAGAAATCAAACAGGCAGCCATATTAGCAGGTGCCGATAAGTTCATCAATGAATTACAGGATGGTTATGATTCATATGTAGGTGAAAGAGGAGTTAAGTTATCAGGCGGTCAGAAGCAGAGAATTGCCATTGCCAGAGTATTCCTTAAAAACCCTAAGATCCTGTTGCTTGATGAAGCAACCAGTGCCCTGGATAATGAAAGCGAATTATTGATTGAAAGAAGTCTTGAAAAGCTGTCAGAAGGCAGAACAACTTTAACCATCGCCCACAGGCTTACCACCATTCAGCACGCCGACAGAATCATTGTCTTAGGCAAGAACGGCATTGAAGAAGAAGGCAATCACGAAACCTTACTTAAAAATAAGGGAACCTATTACCGTCTGTGGAACGGCATAACAGAAGAGTAAACACCGGATATACCGGTGTTTTGTCATGCTTTAGTCTTTTCTTTCCACTTTTGCCAGCGGGGATCCTGTTGCATTTCCTTCTTAACTCTCTCTTGCTGGTCAACGCTCCACCAAGGCCAGACATCAGGCAGCTCCTTCTTTACCAATGCATCATCTAATTCTGCCGGGTCAATCGAAGCATATTTTACCAGTTCGGAAGAGTGTTCATGTTTCTTCATTTCAGATGTCTCCATATAACATTCTGCATGTTCCAATGCCTCATCAAGAGCAACAAAGGCTTCATCTCTTTCTTCAGCCAGCCATAAGTAATATGAACGTAATAAGCTTATGTGAGCAAGAAGTCTGTCATATTTGCCATAGTCATGCATAGGACAGATGATTTCAAACAGATTCATTGCTCTCTTCAACAAATCAGCTGCTTCGTTGGCCATCATGTTTCCATCAGACAAAACAATACTTTGAATCAACTCTACGGACTTGTTAACGGTTTCCAGTAAGGCTTCCTGACTGGCCTTAACTGCCTCTTTCCCGTCATGTGCGTTGATGGCTAGAAATTGTCTTGATATGCTTAAATCTACTGATTCATTGGCTAAGGCAATGGCCTTATCAGATTCTCCCGTATTTCTGTATAACTGAGATAATTCAACCAACACCTTTGACTTGTCGCTCATGTCAGTTACTGAAGGCAGAACCTTTTCATATAGTTTTATCGCTTCCTGCCATTCGCGGTATTGTCTGTGTCTTTCAACATCATATACATCAAATCCTTCATCATCCATTAAATGATACTCACCATATTTGACGTAACCGGCATTATACAGTACTGAAGCTAACTCGATTGTGAGCTTCTCATTACCTGGAAACTCTACCAGAGCATTTCTGGCAAGTTCAATGCACTCATCAATGTTTACATCAACACCATTATTCTGCATGTTCATTTCCCTGATCTTGTTAATCAGATTTTCCAGTCTCACAGATCTTTCATTATCATAGCCAAACAGTTCATCAATCGAAGTATTGAAATAATTGGCAATTGAAGGCAACAGTTCCATGTCCGGGTAACAGATTCCCTTTTCCCAACGGGAAACAGCCTGCCCTGTTACACCTAATTTGTTAGCCAGTTCCTCCTGTGTACGACCATCTCTCTGTCTTAATCTCTTAATTCTTTCCCCTAAGTCAACCATAACTAACCTCATTTCTTCCACCGGTGTAACTAAATTCTAAATCACGAATGTTATTATATCCATCATCAATCAATTGTTTGTTTTTCAATCATTTGTTTAGAACGCAAAAAAGAGGATCAAATGATCCCCTTCACTTAATATTCAGTTTTTTTAGTCGTCCATGTCTTCGTAAGCAGCCAGACCTTTTTTAGCTTCAACCTTCTGGTCGCCATGCTTAACCTGGGTCATTGTTACAAATGACAGTAAGACAAATACAGCCGCATAAATGAATAATACCTTATAAGATATTAATCTCATCAGTGTCCCTGCGAGAATAGGGGTAACGATCTGAGCAGACATGCTGGCGGTGTAGTAGTAACCAGTAAACTTACCAATGTCTGAACCCTTACACATTTCTACTACCATTGGTAATGAGTTAACGTTAATGGCTGCCCAGGCTAAACCTACTAAAGCAAAACAGACAAACATGATTGGATTGATTGTCTTAAAAGTACTTGTTAATATGAAGCCCATTAAGAACATCGTTGCCAGTAAGATGATGCCTCCCATGATGGTTTTTCTTCTACCAATCTTGGAAGCTATGTTACCGATAGGAATATATGAAACAATTGCACCGGCGGTAGCTACCAGTAAACAGGTACTTGCACCGCCAAGACCCTGACCCATGACTACTGAAACATAGGTTGTGAACCAGGTAGTTACGGCGTTATAGCCAATGAACCATAAGGCAATTGAAGCTAACAGGAATCCTAATGATCTCTTAACATCACTCGGAAGTTTTTCATTTCCACTGCCATCGTCCTCAGCCAGATTCCACTCCGGATGTTCTTCTTCCAGTTTCTTGTTTTCTGCTACAAGCTTTGGCTCCTTAATTATTAAGAACAGTAAGCCAACAGCTATAAACATGATGGCTGAAACTACGATGAACAGGATCTGATAGTTAACATGCTCAAGCCCGGCTGTCTTTGAATTAGGATACAATACAGCTGCTACACCAAGGTAGATGATGCCGCCAACAGCGCCCATCAGATTAATGATGGCATTAGCCTTTGAACGTAATGGCTTAGGTGTTACATCAGGCATTAAGGCAACGGCCGGTGAACGGTATGTTCCCATTGCGATCAATAATAAACCTAAGGTAATAACAAATGATATCACCTTAAAAGCTGAAGGTTCCTTAAAATATGAATTATCCAAAAACGGCAGAATGTTCATTAATATGATTGCGCATCCCGTACCAAACAGAATGAATGGCATTCTCTTACCGATCTTACTTTCTGCTCTGTCACTTAATGAGCCAAAGAAAGGCAGAAGGAATAAGGCAAGAATGTTATCGGCTGCCATGATGGCTCCTGAATAAGTCTCATTCAGATGGAAGGTATTAGTCAGAATGAGTGGAATGATGTTATCGTACATCTGCCAGAATGCACAGATTGAAAGAAACGCCAATCCGACGATAAAGGTGTTCTTATAGTTTAATTTCATAAAACTGCCTCCAATTATTAATTTTTGTATCTCTAAAACCATTTTACAACATGAAAAGAAGATTGGAGTATCAATCTTCTTTCTTTAAAGTCAAATTCTTTCTTTTGATCAGTTCCAGCGCCTGTTCAAATGTCCCGGCACCCTTATTGGCCCCGACACACTTCAGTATTGCGGCTGACTGAGCGCTGCCTAATACGGCTGAAGAATACAGATCATAACCTCTTAACCATGCTGCCACAAACCCGGCTATGAAGGCATCCCCTGCACCTGTCGTATCAACAACCTCACCTTCAAGTAAAGTTCCAACATGATGCTTATTCTTAAAATCAGTAACAACTACTCCCTTTTCACCTAACTTAATGCCCAATACCTTTAATGGATACTTGGAGAAGAATCTGATTATTTCATCAACATCTTCACTTCCAGCGTATATCTTAGCTTCCTGATAGCTTGGAATGAATACATCACAGTTCTGTAAGGCTGTTTCAATGTTCTTCATCCAGTTACCGTTACGGTCATATGAGGCATCCAGAGAAGTTGTTAAGCCAAGTTCATGAGCTCTCTTGAATAACTTACCTAAAGGTTCGCCATCAATGCTCCTCAATACATTGGCACTGGCAAAGTGCAGATGGGAAGTATTTCTCAATACTTCATCGCTTACCATTTCTTCCGTAAAGTATGCGTTGGTATTGTCAGGAACACGGATGATGTGTCTGTCGCCTTTTTTATCAATAAGCAATACCGGGGAAGCTGTAGGATGCTCATCCGAATATGTCACATTATCCGTATTTACCCCAGCACTATTCAGATCATCAATGATTGCCTGACCGGCACTGTCCTTGCCGATGCAGGCACATAAGGTTACCTTCATGCCTAACTTGGCCAGATTAATTGCCCCATTAACGGCATCCCCACCGCTTGCTCCAATATAGCTTTCACATACAATGCCATCCTGGCTCATCAGATCTTCATCTATTCCACTTAACAGGGTATCCCAGGTTGCGATACCCGCTACTGTTACATCATACTGCTTATTGTTCATAAACTACCTCTTTCCCTTATACTATACCATTAAGGCGAAAGAAAACATCCGGGAATTTTCCCGGATGCATCATTTTAATCAATTATGCCAGATACTTGTTCAGATCAGCGAGAATCTGCTTTTCTGCTTCGGTAGCACCTGCTTCATCCTTGGCACTTACTGAGATGTAGAATTTCAGTTTTGGTTCAGTACCGCTAGGTCTGACAACAACTGAGCTGTTGCCTTCCAGGATGAACTTCAATACATCTGCGCTTGGTAAACCGTTAAAGCCAGGCTTGAAGTCCTGTAATTCAAGAACCTTCTTACCGCCGAACTGTTCAGCACCTTCTCTGAACTTAGCCATGATGTCCTGCATCTTCTTGAAGCCGCTTGAACCTTCAAATTCATTAGAATATGTAACGTTCTTGCAGAAACCGAACTTAGCGAAGATTTCATCTAACTTATCTAATAAGCTGATGCCTCTGGTCTTATAGAATGCGAACATTTCACAGATTAAGAAGCTTGCGACAACGGCATCCTTATCTCTGGCGTGTGTACCTGCTAAGTAACCGTAGCTTTCTTCGAAGCCGAAGATGAAGTTGTGCTTCTTGCCCTGCTGTTCAAGTTTCAGGATCTGTTCACCGATGTACTTGAAGCCTGTTAAGACGTTGATTGTCTTAACACCATAGCTTTCAGCGATTCTGTCAGCTAAGTCCATTGAAACGATTGACTTAACCAATACAGGTTCTTCAGGCATCTTGCCTAAGGCTGTTCTTCTTTCACAGATGTAGTTCAACAGTAATAAGCCTGCCTGGTTACCTGTGATAAGCTGGTATTCACCGTTCTTATTCTTAACAGCCATGCCAACTCTGTCAGCGTCTGGGTCTGTAGCCAGTAACAAGTCTGCGTTGTACTTGGCAGCGTATTCCATGCCTAATGCCATGGCTTCCTTGATTTCTGGGTTTGGATATGGACAGGTTGGGAAGTTTCCGTCAGGGAACTGCTGTTCCTTAACAACGGTAATGTTGGTATAACCTGTTTCCTTTAAGATTCTGGTTACAGGAATCAGACCTGTGCCATTTAATGGTGAATATACGATGGCAACGTTCTTATCGATTTCAGCATCGCCTACTAATGACTGAGTCTTAACTGCTTCTAAGAAGTTAGTTAACATTGAATCGTCAATGTATTCGATGATGCCGCTCTTTAAGCCTTCTTCGAAGTCAAGCTGCTTAACATCCTTGAATGTATCTGTAGCTTCGATTTCAGCTAATACGGCGTTTGCGTATTCAGTTGTACACTGACAGCCATCTGGTCCATAAACCTTGTAGCCATTGTACTTGCTAGGGTTGTGGCTGGCTGTAACCATTACACCGGCGCAGCAGTGTAATTCTCTTGTTGCGAATGAACACAGAGGAACCGGTTCAAGTTCCTTGTAAATGTAAACCTTGATGCCGTTAGCTGCCAATACACCGGCAGTAACCTTTGAGAATACATCGCTCTTGATACGTGAATCATAGGCGATTGCGGCTTTTCTTTCTTCTTCAGGGAAGTTCTTAACAATGTAGTTAGCCAAACCCTGAGAAGCCTTGGCAACTGTATAGATGTTCATGCGGTTGGTACCGGCAGCGATGACGCCTCTTAATCCGGCTGTACCGAATTCCAGATCACGGTAGAATGCATCTTCCTTTTCAGCGTTTGTCATTTTCAGAAGCTGTTCACGGATTTCTTCATCCTTAACGTTTTCCAGCCAATTATTATAGTATTCCTGATATCTTTCCATGTTTTTCCTCTCTAACTTCTATAAGCAAAAAAAGGAAGAGCTAACTCTTCCTATTTTGATTGTACTACTCAATAACCTTCTGAGCTCTTAAGGTTTCAACGATTGTGTTCAATGCGTTTTCTTCGTCGTCACCGTCACAAGCTAATGTAATTTCTGACTGAGTAGGAATGCCTAATGACATAACACCCATGATTGACTTCATATCAACTGTACGTCCCTTGAATGAAACTGTAACTTTGCACTTGCACTTGCTGGCTGCGTTTACTGCTACTGTTGCTGGACGAGCATGTAAGCCTACTGGATCAATTACTACTACCTGAATATCTTTCATTATTAAAAACCTCCATTAATTCTAAGAGTATTTTATATCAAATTGTTAGCGTTTTCAACATTTTATATCTGCCTGATAATAATGAAAACCTAACCTGTCTTACCATCCTGCTTCAGCAGTTCCGATTAGCCCCTTTACCGGTTCTTTTTATCAGTTAAATAACACTTATGAAGATTCTTCATTAATATATCTATGTTATAATTTATATGTTCCGGGGGTATGACCATGAGCAAAAAGGGAAAGATAACATTGATCATCTTGCTTGTTACAATCATATTGGCAGCCATAGGCGGGACAGCTTACTATCTTTATCAGAAAGATGCTCCGAAAAGAGAACTGGCAGCCCTTGGTTATAATGAACAGCAGACTACTGTCATAATCAAAAACAACCTGGCGGATGAAGTCATTAATGCCGGTCAGTCATCATTGTTCATCTATGCCCTGGAAAACAATATCAGTAACATTGACTGTAAGGATTATTATCTGTTGCCTGATAAAGACATTCCAGAAGGTAAAACCGCTAAGGAACTGTTCGATGTAATTAACAAGCTTAAAGAAAGCGGCTACACCTCAGAAGAAGCCTATGTAATGGTCAATAATCTCGATTTTGAAACCATTTACACTGTATTACGAACAGTTCAGCCAGCAGATCTGGAACTGTTCACAACAGCCATTTACCACGATTATTCCGTGGAAGACAGTTTATTACTGGCTCAGGGCAATATGGAATTAATGAATATGCTCAATGAAGAAAAGATAACATTTGAAAACGTTAAGCCAATGCTGACGAAGGGATATAGTGCTGAAGAAATCATTCAGCTATACAACGCCATGGAACCAGATGATTATGCATTCATTAAATCAATGAAGTACATACCGGAATTAGCTCTGCTTGTGGGCATGGATAACTTTGAAATGGATAAGCTGCCAAGATATCTGATGTCACTGCGCAGTAATCGCGCTGAGTTGAATGATGTAATCAACTGGGTCAATAATGACAATGATTACATTCCAGCCGATGAAATAGACTATTCAGCAATGTACCATGATGAAGAGATTCCGGAAAACTATGCAAGCTATACTGCCTGCATTAACAAGCAATACGCCTTGCCGGCTGATTATGTTCCAAGCGACCTGGAACAATTGCCTGCAGGCTATCGTGTATTAAGCCATCCAATGCGTCATGTCGCGGCAAACGCCTTCATGAACATGTCTGACGGTTCTGTAGTTGCCGGCTATGAAAGAATATTGGCTCAAAGTAATTACCGGTCTTATGAACATCAGAAATCACTTTATGATGAATATGTTTTCCAGGATGGCGTTGCCCTGGCAGACACCTATTCAGCCAGACCGGGCCACAGTGAACATCAGACCGGTTTAGTCACTGATATTGGAACAAGTTCACTGGATATGTTATACTTTGAGAACTACAGCGGTTATGAATGGGTACTGGAAAATGCCCATAGATATGGATTTATTCAACGCTATCCTGAAGGAAAGGAATACATTACAGGTTACGAATATGAATCTTGGCACTTCCGCTATGTCGGTGTCGAAAGTGCAACCGTCATGTATGAACATGACTGGACATTGGATGAGTATTCCCTGTTATTTGATTAGAAAACTATGAAAACGTTTATTAAGTATCTGTTATTATCAATAATTGTCTTAGGTGGGGTATTTGCCTCTATCTACTTTTTACTGTTGCCTTCTCAGCTTAACAGCTATACCTATACAACTGAGCAGATCGCATTAATCAGAGAAAATGATCTGGTATATGATTTTGTCAGAGCCGGCAAGTCAACCTTAATGAGTACAGCTCTTAACAATGACGCAAAGAACATTGAAAGAACAGACTTATATCTTGTTAAGGATACTGATCTGCCTGAGAATGTCGATTACGAACATCTGTATACAGTAATGAGCACACTTTCTGAAAAGGGCTATGACAATGAACAGGTAATGAAGCTGATCAAGAGCGCAACTCTTGATGAACTGCACATCCTAATGGACAGCCCATTACCGATTAACATGGATGTGCTTTACACTGCCCTGGACAAGAAGTTCCCGGTTGTTCAGGCCTATCAGCTTTCCAACATGGACAGAGATCTGTCATCTCTGATCATGAATGATGGTACTGATTATTCAACAACCGTAAAGTTAAACAACATGGGCTACAGCGTTGAAGACATCAAGGCCCTGAACAAGTTAGGTAATACCGAACTGAACATGGTTACCGTAATGAAATACCTGGAAGATTTACCAACTCTTGTTTCCAATGAAAGCTTTGACATGAAGTTATTACCAAGATACATCATGGCAATTGAAAATGAGGGTTATGAAGCAGAAGATGCCATTGTTTACGTAAATGACGATGAAGACTACATTGATGTAGAAGACATCGACATGTATGGCTTATACAGCGATGACTTCAGAACCGAAAATCCTGGCAGCTACACAGCCCTGGTAAACAAGAACCATTATCTAAATGCCGATTACGCTCCAACAGATATCACCGAATTCTCACATGAAGAGATGAGAACTGATGTCGCAACAGCCTTAAGCAGCCTGTTTACCGCCTTAAATGAACAGAAGTTTGAAACCATCATCGTTGATGTAGGATATGTAAGCTACAGTGAACAGGAAGAATTATTCAACAGATATCTGGAAATGTTTGAAGATGATGAAGAAAAGGCATTGGAAAGAACTCCATATGCCGGCTACAGTGAACATCAGACAGGTCTGGCTGTTGACTTCTATATCAGAGGTTCAAATTTTGAAGACTATGAAGGTTACCAGTGGATGCTCGACAACATTCATAATTACGGCTTCATTCTCAGATATCCTGCCGGCAAGGAATTCTTAACCGGATTCCCAAGTGAACCTAAGCATTTCCGTTTTGTCGGTGTTGAAGCAGCCAAGATCATGCATGATTATGAATGGACCTTGGAAGAATACAAGACAATATTTGAATAATACAGGGGACCAAAATCCCCTTTTTTAAAGGAAAAGCGCAATTCAACGATGCGTTGATAGGCAAAGGAATTCAACTGAAAGTACAATGGAATTAGTTCAACAGAAGGTTTATACCTTTTACTTTTTACTGCGTTTACACTGAAATCAGGAGGTAGGTCGAAATGGATAATAAGAGCACAGGCGATCTGATTAAGAAGTTAAGAACAGATAAGGGTTTGACCCAGCAACAGTTGGCCGACCGATTAAGTGTGACAACAGCTGCCGTATCAAAATGGGAAAGAGGCAAGGGATTCCCTGATGTTTCCTTACTGGAAGAGCTCGCCAATGAACTCGGTGTTTCCATTTCAGAACTTGTTAAAGGAAAGATGATGCAAGAAAAAGAAAGCAGTAACAATGATGAATTAATTAAACAAGTAGTTAAAGAATCAGGCAGGCAGTATGGCAGTAAATTAAAATTTTTGAAAATCCCG
>JAFRLB010000006.1 GCA_017431405.1 Erysipelotrichaceae bacterium
AATAATATGAAGTTGAAAAAAGGGGTAAAAATATTCTTGTGTGTTGTTGCGATAATAGGAATACTTGCGGGATGCACATATCTTTTTAATTGGTATCGTATCGATATCAAATTGGCAGGCGATAAGGAAGTAGTAAGCGAGTTTGGCGAAGAGTATGTTGATGAAGGAGCCAAGGTCAGAAAAGTCGCTATATTATTTCCACTTTTTGGTAAGGAATACGACTATAAGGTTGATAATGGTGTTGATGTTAATAACATTGGCAAATATGAATATAAATACTATGCAGACTTCAATGGCAAACATTATGAAGCGGTAAGAAATGTTGAAATAAAGGATACTGTTGGCCCGGTCATTACCCTGGTAAGTGATCCTGATGGCTACACCTTACCTAACCACAGTTATGAAGAAGAGGGTTTCAGTGCCATTGATAAGCATGATGGGGATGTTACTGATAAGGTTGTCAGAACAGATAATGGTGATAACATTGTTTATCAGGTTACTGATTCATTTGGCAACAGTACTGAAGTAGTCAGAACAGTAGTGTTTGATGACAGAAATGCACCGGTAATTACTTTTGATGATTATAACTTTGTTCAGATTGGCACTTCATTTGCCAATGAATATAAGGCAATTGATGACGCCGATGGTGATGTTACCGACAAGGTACAGGTTGAAGGAACGGTTGATGTAAATACAGCCGGTGAATATACCTTGAAATACAGCGTATCTGATGGTTGGGGTAATAAGGCTGAAACAGAAAGAGTAGTAAAGGTATTTGATTATGATCCTGATAAGGTCATATTCATGACATTTGATGACGGTCCTGGTCCTTATACTGATCGTCTTCTGGATATACTGGCTAAATACAACATTAAGGTTACTTTCTTTGTAACACATGTATATTCAAATTATGAAGACTGTATTAAGAGAGAATATGAAGAGGGACATGCCATAGGTGTACATAGTTATACTCATAACTACGCCTCAATTTATCAGAGTACTGATGCCTATTGGGATGACTTTAATAAGATGAATGATGTCATTGAAAGACAGACTGGTCACAGAGCCAAGATCTTCCGTTTCCCTGGAGGTTCAAGTAATACCGTATCATTCAATTACTGCGATGGGGTAATGAGTGCCCTGGCAGAGCAGTCTAAATATAAAGGCTTAACCTATTTTGACTGGAACGTTGAAAGCGGTGATGCCGGAAGAACAACAGATCCTGATGAAGTAGTAGAAAATCTGAAGAATGGTGTTTACTGGCACAGTGTTTCCGTTGCCCTGTCACATGATTCTTTGGAATATACAGTTGATGGAATAGAAGAATTCTTCAAGTGGGCATTGGAAAACGGTTATACATTCATGACACTTGATGAAAACAGTCCAACTGCTCATCATGGCATCGCTAACTAAGGAGAATTGATGAAAAAATTTCTGATCATAGCTGGCAGCGTATTCTGCATTTATGGAATCATAATTCTGGGGATACTCTGGTTTTATGGGTTATTCAATTACTTTTTCCTGTGCCTTGGATTATTGACACTTGCATTAGGTTTGTCATGGGATAAGTTCAGTAAGAAGAGTAAGAAGGTAATAACAGGTCTGATCATTGCACTAAGTCTGGTATTCTGCTGCGTAGAAGGAGTAATAATTTCTCACGCTGTAAAACAGCCTGTAAAGAACGCAGATTATGTAATGATCTTAGGGTGTAAGGTAAATGCCAATGGCCCGTCAGTTGATTTCAGAGCAAGAATAGAAGCGGCCTATCGCTATCTTATTGATAACCCGGAAACAATGGTAATTACCACTGGCGGCAAGGGTAACGATGAAAGGATGTCAGAAGCACTCTGCGCAAAAAACTATCTGATTGATAAAGGAATATCAGAAGACAGAATCCTGATGGAAGACAATAGTACTAATACTGTTGAAAACCTGCGCTTCACAAGAGAGATATTGGAAAACAGAGGTGAAGATGTAGGAGAATGCAGCGTAGTTATTTCCTCTGCTTCATACCACTTGTGCAGAGCAGAATTCATTGCCGGCAAACAAGGTTATGGTAATGTCTATGGCATAGGCAGTAATGGATTAGTGATTCTGATGCCGCATTATTACACCAGAGAATTCTTTGCCTTCGTTAAGGATTTTGTAGTATTAAGTTTAAGATAAGAAAAAATAGCCGCAAGGCTATTTTTCTTAAAGAATAACTTCTATGTTATGAGCTTTTCCATCTTGTGGTAATGGGAGGGAAAATGGAGACGATTTACCATCAAGGAATAACTCTGATTTATCAGTTAAACGGAAGCTGTTTGAACCGTCGATATTAACGTTCAGTATTGTTCCGTTAACATTAAGAACATAATTGAAGTGCTTACGGTTTAATATCGGTGATAAGGTGATCGTATTACCGTCTATATCAAACCCACAGGCTTCATATAAGGCCAATGTGAGCCATGAAGCAGTTCCTGATAGGATCGGACCAATGTTTTCACCGGTTTCTGAGTTGTTATACTGAGTACAGAAACGAGGGTTACCTTTCAATGTGAATGGATCTTCCATGGTTTTGAAAGGCAGAGTCTTGTTGATCATGAAATATGCCATGTCTCTTAATCTTTCTGCCAACAGTGGGTCAGAAACTGTCTTTGCCTTTCTTAAAGCAGCAACGGTTGCCATCATGGCAGCGTGCTTGAATACACCGCCGTTTTCTCTGTCACCAGGGAAGTAGAATGATGTTCCCGTAACTACTCCTAACAGGTCATAGTTTACCGGTGTACAGAGTTTTAAGCCGGCATCAGTCTTTAGGTAACTGTCGATGACATCCAGCATTGATCTGATTTCTTCATCAGTAGCTACATCGGCCAGTAATGACCAGCTGAATGAATTAAGGTAGTATGAACCGTTAATGTTTTCATCCAGTGACAGTTCATCACCGGTTGCTCCAAGATAAGCATACTTACGATCATCATTTATCAGGCATCTGGCATAATAATTGTCTTTCCAGCAGTTTTCATGAATGCTGGTAACGGTATTGTTCTTTATTTCCATAGCCAGTTTTAAGATGTCCTGTTCATTTACTGCTTCAGCCAGCCAGGCAGTATTTTCAGCGGCTATGACTAACAGGAAGGCGTTCATGACGCTTTCACTCTGTGTGTTCTCAAATGGAACACCAAACTGCTGATTCTTATCTGCCAGCTGTTTGTAATACTTCTCTTCTTTTTCAGGACCATTGTAAACGGTCTTGTCCAGTCTTAATGTATCATTCCAGTCAGCTGTATCTAATAGTGGTAGGCCATGTTTACCGACTGATATTTTTCCTGAATAAATCAGGATGGCTTTCAGGGTATCAATTAATCTTCTGGATTTTGAACTGCCTGCCATTTCAAATTCTTCAGTCAGGAATTGTTTGTCGCCAGTTAATCTTACATAGCGGTAAACAGCCTGAATCAGCCATAACTGGTCATCTGAACACATTCCCGGTTCCTTGCCTCTGGTTGTGAAGTTGTGATAGGCATAGCCAAATTCAAATACATTTCTGATCCATGAACTTAACAGTTCCTTAATCAGCTTATCCTTGCCTGAAGCATGCAGATAATACATGGAGGCGTAAATGTCCTGTATTTCTCTGAAGCCGGTCTCACGATATGACTTCTGAGTCCAGGCAAAGGAACGTGAAATATAGGTCTGATATAATACCTGGAAAGGCAGATTATTAGACAGGTAGGCATTTAAGTCATTATCGACATTATTAACTTTCAAGAATGAACTGTAATTACTTATGTGACTTATTATTTTCTGTAATGATTCATCTAATTGTCTTTCATCACGGTATTTGGCATATAAATTGAATAATTGAGTATCAAATTCTTTTCTGACATCTTCTTCATTCTGCGACATGCCGACAAACTCATCAATATTGACGGCTTTATCTGCTTCTACATTAACTGTCTTAGCCAAGGCAAAGAAAGCTGCGCCTCGACGGCTGTAACTGTTTGAAAGTCTTAATAAACCGCCTGGCTCATCATAGCTTCCCGTTCCAATAAAGCCATTTACATCACTGGTAAATTCATCCATTGTTTCACCATTGGCCAGTAACATGGCAAAGCGTTTTTCAGCGTTGCATGCTTTTGGCTTGTGGTGAGCAGCGATGGCTATTGGCTTGTTATTGAGGTTATAGGTTTCGCTTTCTACTACGACATTTGCGTAAATGATATCAGAAGTAAGAGTACCGGGATCGGTAATGCCGAACATGCCTGTTACTACTACTCTTAACTTACGTTGCTTATCAGTAAGGTTACGAATCTGAATGCGCTGTGCTTCGACAGCTGTAGGGAAGTCATCTTCCTGTGGCAGAATGAAAATCGTTCTCTTTATTTCCAGACCGCATTCAGTGTAATAGAAGATCTCAGTGTAGTTATTGTGATGAACACAATATGCCTTACTTACATTGTTTCTGACATCAAGTGAATAAAAGATCTGCCTGCCGTTTTCGGTAATGTAAAACTGGCGGTTTGCCGTTTCGCCATTGATGTCCGGGTTAAGTTCATATTTGGTAGCCAGAACCTGCTTTTCCTGACAGCCACGGAATGAACCTCTGCCAAAGTGGTCCAGAACACTCTTTGGTGTTGTCTGTAATGGATCACTGTAATCTTCTCTGTTACCCAAAAGAAGATTAACGGCATAATGAGTTCCAATTAACGGAGCCTTAAGATCAATGACGAGGTCTCCGTTTTCATTTAGCTTACCTGCAGAAGCAGTAAGGTTTTCAATGATGCCTTTGATCTTGTTTTCAATTGTTGAATCTAATTTGATTTCCTGGTCATTTCTGTATAGAGCATAGCCATGGTCAACCGTTAAGAGAGTATTGCTCTTTTCAACAGCCAGAAGGGGATACAGGTCACTGTCATTCAATAGGCGTATTGCGATAGGAAAGGGAAATGATAGACCTGTTACAGCGAATACTGTATCCTTATCTGCTGAGTTGAATACGGCATCTGTATGCCCGCTTAAACGACCTTCAAAAGTCCTGGCGGCTAAGCCAAGAGCTGTAAGTTGTTGATTGCGGGCTGTTTCATTGGCAAAATTCATGGTCATGCTCCTGAGATGGGTTAATTAACCCATGGTAACTTCTACATTTACTTCTTTTTCATTTGTTAATGGTAAAGGTCCTACAGGGATTTCCTTACCGTTTATCTTTATTTCTCTGACACCTTTTTCAACACCGTCAGGGTTGTTAACGGTGATGTGATACATGGTGTTTCTGAATAATCTGTTTACTGAATAACTCTTAACGGTATGTGGTATGCAAGGGTTAACAGTTAAGCCGTCATAATCCGGCTGAATACCTAATATGCCTTCTGTTAATACTGTGAAGGTCCAGGCTGCCGTGCCTGTTAACCATGAGTTCTTTCCTTCACCGAAGGTAGGTGCATCCTTACCGGCAACCATCTGACAGTATACATATGGTTCAGTACGGTGAATCTCAGAAATGTCTTCTAAGAAGGCAGGGCAGGTCTTCTTGTATAATTCAAATGCTCTGTCACCATGGCCCATGATCGTTTCAGCGAAGATGATCCATGGATTGTTATGGCAGAAGATGCCTGCGTTTTCCTTATATCCTGGAGGATATGAAGATATTTCACCAAGATTCAGGCGGTAGGTTGTATAAGCAGGGTTAAGGAGAACGATACCGTATTTTGTATCAAGTCTTTCCTTAACGGAATCCAGAGCTTTCTGAGCCTGACCGGTTTCAACACCGATTCCTGCCATGATGCACATTCCCTGAGGTTCAATGAAGATCTTTCCTTCATCACATTCTTCAGAGCCAACTTTCTTACCGAAGGCGTCATAAGCACGTAAGAACCACTGGCCATCCCAGCCCTTATCCAGAACTGTCTGATGCATCTGTTCTACTGCCTTATAAGCATTTTCTGCTTCTTCATTTTCACCTAAGTGTTTCAGTATGTTGGCATACTCACGGCCATACTTAACAAACATGCCGGCGATGAATACTGATTCAGCGACCGGTCCTTCAGAAGGTCCGGTGATCTGGAATGATTCACCTGGATGTTCTGAGAAGCAGTTGAGGTTGAGACAGTCATTCCAGTCTGCTCTGCCTATTAACGGCAGCTTATTAGGGCCGAGGTTATTTAAGGTGTAATTGAATGAACGGCGTAAGTGCTCAAGTAATGGAGCGGCCAGTTCATGATTGTTATCGAAGTCGACAATTTCCTTAAGGATGTCCCAGTCTCCTGTTTCACGAATGTAGGCATCAGTACAGGCAATTAACCATAATGGGTCATCATTGAAGCCTCCGCCAATGTCAGAGTTACCTTTCTTGGTTAATGGCTGATACTGGTGATAAGCCCCGCCATCAGCTTTCTGGGTAGCGGCGATGTCGAGAATTCTTTCTCTGGCCTTTTCAGGAATCATGTGAACAAAGCCAAGCAGGTCCTGACATGAATCTCTGAAGCCCATGCCTCTGCCGATGCCTGATTCATAATATGAAGCTGAACGGGACATGTTGAAGGTTACCATGCACTGGTAGGCGTTCCAGATGTTTACCATGCGGTTAACAACCTTGTTATCGGTATTTACTTCAAATCCAGATAACAGATTATCCCAGAAGTTCTTTAAAGTAGCCAAGCCTTCATCGAACTGGCTGTTTGTATAATACTTGTCCATCAACTTTCTGGCGTTTTCCTTATTGATGACTCCAGGAGCAATGAATTTCTCCGGAACAGGTACTTCAACATAGCCTAAGCCGAAAATGACATCATAAGTTTCTTCAGGCTTTAATTCCAAATGGAAGTGATGTGCTCCAATTGGCTGCCAGCCATGAGCGATGGAATTGTTACATTTTCCATTAACGACTGCCTGTGGGCTCTTTGGTGAACCATAGACACCCATGAAACTGTCACGTGATGTATCAAAGGAATCAACTTCCTTATTGGCATAGAATACAGCGTAGTGATTTCTTCTTTCACGGTATTCAGTCTTGTGGTAAATGGCGCTACCTTCAACTTCAACTTCACCGGTAGAGTAGTTTCTCTGGAAGTTGGTTGTATCATCAGTTGCGTCCCATAAGCAGAATTCAACAAATGAGAACAGATCAATGTTTCTTGTTTCACTGGAATTGTTCTTAACAGTGACACGGTTTAACAGGATGGTGTCATATTTAGGAACATATAATTCCTGTCTGACTTCAATATTATTCTTAGATCCCTTAATAACGCTGTAGCCTAAGCCATGACGGCATTCGTATTCATCCAGTTCTGTCTGAGTAGGCTGCCAGCCAGGATTCCAGATTGTATCTTTATCCTTTACATAAATATGGAAACCGTCCTGGTCCAAAGGAAGATTATTATATCTGTATCTTGTTATTCTTCTTAATTTAGCATCTTTATAGAACGCATAGCCGCCGCCTGTATTGGATAAAAGGGTAAAGAAGCTGTCACTTCCCAGATAATTGATCCAAGGTAACGGTGTTGCGTACTTTTCTATTACATATTCTTTTTTTACGTCATCAAAATGTCCAAATTTCATAGATTTATACCTTCCTTTCGATAAAATACGTAAACGTTTAAGTTATTTTTACTGTTCTTTACTCTATAATAAAGCCTTTTTTTAGTGAAAACAACCGAAAAATGAGAAAATTGTAACCGATTTCAAAAAAAGTGTTTACAAACTTCGAAATTGTGATATGCTGAAATTAAGAAAACGATTAAGTAAATTTGGGAGTAGAGGTACAATATGGTTTCAATGAAAGAAATTGCGAGAAACTGTGGCGTATCGGTTGCGACTGTTTCGAAAGCTCTCAGTGGCAAAAAGGATATTTCCAAGGCTACCAGTGACAAGATCAGAAAAGTTGCTGAAGAAATGGGATATATGCTTAATGCATCAGCCAGAGCTCTGAAGACAAATCGTACAAACAACATTGGAGTATTATTTGTTGACAACATGTCTGTAGGCCTTGCCCACGAGTATTTCTCAGAGATCCTTGAAAGTTTCAGATGGGCTGCTGAGGAAAACGGATATGATATTACCTTTATTAATAATCATATCGGCGGAATGAGCTCAACCTATCTAAATCACTGTAAATACCGCAATTTTGACGGAGTTGTTATCATATCAGCAGATTTTAAGGATCCGCAGATCCTGGAACTGGTTGATTCTGATATTCCGCTAGTGTGTATCGATTACAACTACGATAACTGTTCATCAGTTGTATCAGATAACACCAAGGGACTTAAGCAGTTGGTCAAATATGCCCATTCAATGGGACATGAAAAGATTGCGTTCATCCATGGCGAAATGACGGATGTTACCAAGAAGAGACTTAACGGATTCTTCAATGCCTGCCGTGAATTAGACATCAAGGTCAATGATGACTATGTCATTGAAGGCAAATACCACGACATCGATGACAGCTACGTTAATGCCAGAAAATTGCTGGCATTGGAAGATAAGCCAACATGCATCATCTTCCCTGATGACTATTCACTAATTGGAACGATGTCACGTTTCGCAGATGAGAAGGATGATTCATTACAGAACATTTCTGTAATTGGATACGACGGTATCAAGATGGCCAGATTCATTGGCCTTACCACATATCAGCAGGATGCCAAGTCATTAGGCATGCTGGCATGTAAGAGATTAGTTGATGCAATCGAAAATCCAAGCGGTATCTATGAACACTCAATTGTTGCCGGACATTTAATTGAAGGCAGCAGCGTTCGTAAAATCTAGTTGTTAACTGTTTAAAAACAGTTTGCATAAATAATAATCAATGCTTATTAACGAAGGAGGAAAAAATGAAAAAGTTATTAAGTGCAATTCTTGCAGTATTAATGGTTGTTTCATTAGCAGCATGCACAAAGCCTGCTGATCCAACACCAGCACCTGCAGAAGAAGGAAAAGTTTTAAACATTTGGACCTGGAATGAAGAGTTCTGGGGATTCTTAGGCAAGTATTATGCTGACGAAGTAGTAGACGCAACAACCTTAAAGAAGGGTGACGTTACAATTAAGCGTACTACTTATCCATCAGATGGCGGTGCTTATCAGGATGCATTGGATGAAGCATTACTGAATCAGGCAAATGCTGCTCCTGATGAAAAAGTCGACTTATTCTTAGCTGAAGCTGACTACATCTTAAAGTACACTAACTCAGAAGCTACTATGGATGTTAAGTCAATTGGTGTTACAGATTTCTCTAACACATATAAGTACACTGTTGAAGCTGCATCAGACGCTAAGGGCGTTGTAAAGGGCGTTTCATTCCAGTGTTGTCCAGCTGCTGTTATCTACAGACGTTCAATCGCTAAGGATGTCTTAGGTACAGATGATCCTGCTGAAGTACAGGCTGCAATGGCTGACTGGGATAAGTTCAATGCATTAGCAGAACAGTGCAAGGCTAAGGGATACTACATGATCTCTACAACAAACGCAACATACAGAGTATTCTCTAACAACGTTACATCTCCATGGGTTGTTGATGGCAAGTTAAACATCGATGCCAACATCGAAAAGTGGATGGATCAGTCAGAAGAATTCGTTAAGAACGGATATACTCACTACACATCAAATATCTGGGGCGCTGAAGCTACAGAAGATATGTTCGGCGAAGGCAAGGCATTATGCTACTTCGGACCAGCATGGTACTTCAACTTCTCAATGACAAATGCACAGGACAAGGAAAAAGGTAGCTTTGGTGACTGGGCAATCTGTCAGGGACCTCAGGCATTCTTCTGGGGCGGCACATGGATCTTAGCAGCTACAGGTACAGATAACCCAACAATGGTTGCTGACATCATGAACACATTCATTAACAATGAAGAAGTATGTGAAAAGTTAGTAAGAGACGAAGCTCAGTTCTCTAACAACCAGGTTATCAACAATAAGCTGGCTGCTGACAGCACATATGGCAGCGAATTCTTAGGTGGCCAGAATGATGTTGCTGTATTCGCAGAATTAGCTAAGAACATTAAGTTCCAGAACATCACTCAGTATGACCAGTTATGTAATGAAGGCTTACAGAAGTACTTCACAGAATACTTAGATGGTCAGGTTGCTACAAGAGAAGATGCAATCAACAACTTCAAGGATTACATCAAGACAACTTACCCAAGCCTTACTGTTGAATAAGATTTAATATAAGTTAACTGTGGCAGGCTTTCGTATACCTGCCACGGTTTTTTAAATAAATGATCGCCTGGATTGTTTATTTAAAAAAGAAGGGACAATTATTATGGTAAAGATTAAAAAGGAAAATAAGAAAAAATCCATATCATATGCCAAGTGGGGATATCTGTTTATTCTTCCTTTCTTTGTTGTGTATGCGATTTTTACCTTATATCCGCAGTTATTAACAATATACAACAGCTTCTTTGAATATTACCGTGACGGCTTAAATGTAGTTGGTCCTAACTTTGTCGGTCTGGCTAATTACAAGGCTCTGTTTACGGTTAATTCATCAGGCTACATTCCGTTATTCAAGTTTTTGGGAAATACAGTCTGGTTATGGACAATAGGAGCCATTCCTCAGTTTGTCATAGCCATGATGCTGGCACTGTTTTTTACCAGTACCAGACTTAACATCAAGGGACAGCAGTTCTTCAAGACAGTCATTTACATGCCTAACCTGATCATGGCTTCAGCTTTCTCAATGCTGTTTTTTGCCCTGTTCTCTCAGGTAGGACCGGTAAACCAGCTGTTAATGTCCTGGGGTGTACTGGATAAGGCCTTTAACTTCTTAGGCGTAAGAG
The DNA here is from genome assembly GCA_017431405.1 of Erysipelotrichaceae bacterium. Lineage (GTDB taxonomy): Bacteria > Bacillota_I > Bacilli_A > Erysipelotrichales > Erysipelotrichaceae > RUG521. Next base: position 10,763 of record JAFRLB010000006.1, read on the forward strand.
TTACGGTTCAGGGCCTTATCGGTTTAATGAATTTCCTGATGTGGTTTGGTAATACTACGATTCTGTTAATGGCCGGTATTCAGGGTATTGATGAAAGTCTGTTTGAATCAGCCCGTCTGGACGGTTCAAGCTCGACCCAGGTATTCTTTAATATCACAATGCCGTTATTAATGCCGATCTTCATTTACGTATTCATTACTTCCATGATCGGTGGTATCCAGATGTTCGATGTACCTCAGGTCTTAACCAACGGCATAGGTACACCAAACAATACATCAATGACACTAATCATGTATCTGAATACTTTCTTAGGTGTTTCAAAGAACTATGGCATGGCTGGTGCAGTATCAGTTCTGCTGTTCATCATTACGGCAGTATTATCAACCGCAGTCTTTAAGACCATAAATAAGAAGTAGAAAGGGGAAACAGCGATGAATAAAGATGTAAATAAATCAGCTAAACTGAAATTACTGTTATCCAGAATAGTGGTTTATGGAATACTGATATTCCTGGCCTTCTTATGTCTGTTCTTCTTCTATTTGATGATCGTTAACTCATCACGCTCAAATGCCCAGTTAAATACCGGCTTTACCCTGATTCCAGGTGGTAATTTCCTGACGAATTTCAAGAATGCCTGGAATGACGGTTCAATTAACATTCCGGTAGGCATGAAGAACAGCTTCCTGAGTGCGGCTTTCTCAGCAGTATTAACATCTTATTTCTCTGCCCTGAGCGCTTATGGAAGCTATGTTTATGACTTTA
>JAFRLB010000043.1 GCA_017431405.1 Erysipelotrichaceae bacterium
ATTGACTTCTCCATATCCGTCTCCACCAATTGCCCAGGTCCCTACCCCCAATACTGAAACATCAATGTCTGCATTAACAAAATGTTTATATCTCATATAAGTTCCTTTCGCAAATTGACTCCCGAATAATACTAACTGGAAGTCTTTCGGCTTCCAGTTAGTTAGATATTAAATTTGTATAGCCTTATTATTTCTTAGCTCTTAATTCAGCTGATTTCTTCATCATGCTTCTGTAGAAGTAAATGAATCCAGCCATGTAAACAACTAATACTACAATACCGATAACTGTGCCGCCTTCAGAGAACAGCTTTTCCCAGCCATATCTCCAGAATGGAGCATCGTCACCTAATAATGCTAATTTTCCACCGTATTCATCAACGATTGCATTGTGGAATCCAACTTTTGAAGCTAAAGCTGTTAATGCTGGAGCTGCGAAGTTAGCTGTTACATAATACAATGGTAAGAAGATGATTGATGAAATTAACATTCTTAATACGTTACCATTTGAGTATACTAATACACAAAGTGCAGCGCCTGTGAAGTTAATTGTATTGATTGGCAGAATGTGGTTGCCAGGTATGAATGTCATACAAACGATTGTCAGAGGTACTGTTAATAAACCAACTAACCATGTTTCTGGACGACCAGCTAAGAATGGCCAGTCTAAGCCAACGTTTAATTCTCTTCCGTTGAACTTTTCTCTTAAGAATGTACCAGCCTGGTCACTGATTGGTTCGAGAGCTTCCATGAAGATCTTAGAAACTCTTGGGAACAGTAACAGAGCAGCACCTAACTTAACGCCTACTGTAGCAGCATCAGCTAAGTTGTAACGTGCGAATAAAGCAATGATTGTACCAACGATGAAACCTACAACGTGAGTTTCGCCTAATACACCAATTTTTGACTTGATTGTATCGATGTTGAATTCTCTGTCTAAGCCAGGGATCTTAGCGATTAACTGGTCAACTGGGTATAACAGAGCACCCTTCATGAACATACAGTGTGTAGATGTGATACCAGGAATACCTGTAACATCCTGGAATGAAGCAGCCATACAGTCAGCTGTCTTTAATTCCATAACAGTCTGAATAGCAGCAACGGCTAAACCTAATGCTAAGCTTCCAGAGAAGTATTCTACTAATGAAGCAGTATAAGCCTTGCCCCAGTAGTTCCAAACGTCAACGTTCATTGTGTCAGTCCACTTTAATACTAACATTAAAATGTTGATACCGAATGTGATAGGGAATACTGAGAAGTAAGGAACAACGTTACCCATTGTGATAGATGAAGCAACTGTCCAACCTGCATCAACGTAAGTCAGATCCAAACCTGTGTTTTCAACGAATGGAGCCAGAACTGGTCCGATGATGTCGCCCATGTAGCCCATAACTAAGCTTACTGAACAGAATGCAACACCAGTTAATAAACCAGCGTTTAAAGCATCCTTAAATCTTAAACCAACTACTAAACCAAGAATCAGCATGATTAATGGTACGAATACTGTTGAACCAGCATTCAAAATTGGCTGAATGATAGCCTGAATAATTTGCATAAAAATTTCCTCTCTATTTCTTTTCTATTTTTTAATACTACAAAACCCTAAATAATAAACGAAGAATTACTTATTGATCTCGTCAATAATTTTCTTCAGTTCTGCTTCCTGACCAAATCCGGTTAAGAAAGCCATACCACTGAATACAGGAATTGGGAAATCATCCTGTTTGAAAGGAGTAATTGCTACGTAAATGTCTGCACTCTTAACATATCTGTCTAATGAGTTAATGTTAATAGCTTCAACTTCTGCATTCTTAACGCCCTTCTGATCTAATAATCTTTTCAGCTTTGATGCAACTGTCTGACTGGTAGCAACACCACTTCCACAAGCAACGATAATACGTTTCACCTAGATTTTCATCTCCTTCCTATTCATTGCCTATAATAGCTAGAACTTCTTCTGGACTCTTTGCTTCTTCAAGACTTGAAATGAAGCCTTCAGCAGTACATCTTGCGATGATGTCCTGAAGCAGTTCTACCTGAGACCCATCTTTGTGCAACAGTAACATGAAGATAACCTTTGCGTTAACCTTGCTGTCAAATGTTGCCATTTCTGTGAATTCGACGCGGTCTTTTAACTGAATGAAGACTACGCCTGGATTAATAACCATGTCTGCATCTGTATGCGGAATGGCAAACTGAATAGAATCAAGTTTTAATCCTGTAGGATATACTTTTTCTCTTTCAATGATTGAATGTTTGAACCCTTCTTTAACATAACCATGTTCATATAGCCAGTCTGACATCTGTTCCAGTAATGCAAGCTTATCAGAAGCTTCATAATTCAGGAACATCAGTTCAGGTTTGATTTGACTTTTGAGTGTATTTTCCATTACATCGTCCTCCTATTATCGATTAATGTTTTAAAGACACTTAAATAATAATGCGTTAATGATTGATTTGCAACTAAAATGATGCAAACGCTTACAACTTTTTTTTACACATTAACGGCATAATTTGAGACATTTTTTATTGTTTTTTTCTGCGTTCCTTTATCTCATCGGTCTCTTTGCCAGGTAATGCCTTCTGTAAAGCTTCTTTAGTTATCTTATTGAATCTGTAAGATCTGGCCTTATATTCATCACCGCTCTTGGTACGGACATACAGATAATCCTTTTCGTTCTTGCCAATGTTGTATTCAACGATGTCTCTGGCATCAACGCGGAATGCTCTCTGCTGTGGTTCTGCACTAAAGAACAGGATGGCATCATCATAGATTGAACATACCCATCTGTCAGGAATGCTGAAGATGTTGAACATTGAATAGAATATTCCGAATACACCGGCTACGAAGATCCATTTGAGCGGTACGACATAACCGACAATGGCCATTGCCAGACTTAAGCCAAATGCGACCCAGAATAATGGAACTGGCTTGAACTTGACTCTTGTCAGTAATTCACCGTTTTCCTTTATTTCACTAATGTCCTTATATTCAGGAGCTCCCATAATAACATCCCCTCTTATTTATTTCTAAATTTCTTAAATAATGCCACTACATTCAGCATGGCCACAAACAGGGCACCGAATGTAACAACATAAGCCAATACAACTGATAACTGATCCTTATAAACACCGTTTCTGGTATTTGAAGCAATCATTAATGCAAGTAAGACGCCGCATATAATCAGTAATACGATACGGAGATAAGATTCCTTCTCAGCAGTTTCAGCGATGTAGCCGGCCTTCTTTGGCCTCTGATAATTCTTTATCTCAGGTAACTTGTATAAGTAAGTCTTTCTGAACAGTACTTCCAATACAACTAAGACAGCCAATCCAACAGCCAGACAGACAACCAGATTATTATTGATGTAATAAACCAGACATCCAACTAATGCTGCCAAGGCATAACGGGCACTGAACAGTAAATATGTTCTCGCTTCAGCGTTATTAATGATATAACCGTTTTTTGTAAAAATATCATAATATACAGTTCTCTTTTTTTCCTGGTATAAATTAATACCGTTTAAATCAGCAGATCTGATATTTCCTCCGCGCCCAACATTCTGTGCCACCGGAATCCCTCCTTATGAATATATTAGTTTTTAACAGCTAGGTGTATTATATCACAGATATTATGTAAATCATGTGAAAAATCACATTTTTTTCTTCCATTTGTAATCTTTTAATGTTTTATTCAGGTATTCTCCCATTTCATCAAGGAGTTCAATCATGGTCATGCAGAACTCATGACCCTTTCTTGGGAAGGTATAGGAGTAACCCTGATAATCATATTTCTCCAAGATATCCGTTAAGATGTAATGGCCGCCATTGAGATAGAAATTATCCATGTCCCCATCTCTTAAGTGGATTTTTCCTCTTATAAGCGGCATCAGCCACTCATGATTTCTTTCCACATATGCACCAAGGTCATAATGCTGTTGCCAGTATTCAACGACTTCCTTATTTATCTTACCGGTCAAAGGATCATATGAATTAACAGGATAGCCATCTTCCCCACATGGTGAATAACAGGCCTGGAATACTCCCATCTGACCCAAGCCATGAGCCAGGTCACCGCCAATGGCAAGTTCATAGTAATTTTCTTCACGCATTGTCCAGATGACATTTCCCTTTACATCTCTCATGCCGGGTCTTTCAGCCTTGCGCCAGTTATGTTCAACTTCGTAAACATTTTCTTCGTTGTACATGTCAATTAACTGGAAGGCATGGAAATCCATCCCATCGCAACAGGCCGGCCAGCTGCCGCCAAAGAAATCCGGATAGAACAGCTGTAAGGCCATTGATTCCCAACCACCGGTTGAGCCCCCTGCTAGTAGTCTTCCTTCAGGAGTACCAATGCCGCCAAACTTCTTTTCAATGGCCGGTATCAATTCCTTTACCAGGGCATCGCCACATGGACCTAAGTTAGCGGAATTGACTCTATATGAATCATCGTAATACATGTTGGCATCACGAATGGTTACCGCAATCATCTGCGGGGCTTTGCCACTGTCCCAGTATTCTGTTATGCCCTGTTCTGCTTCTCTTAATTCCAGGCCATAGCGCATTGCCGGTACATCAGCCGGCCAATGGCCCTGCCAGTAAAGTACCGGATATTTCTTTTTCTTATCATATCCTGCCGGTAATAAGACATTTGCCCCAATGTATGTATCTTCTCCCCAGAATTCAGACAGAAGCTTGCTCTTCATCTTGAAGTAACGGATCCTGCCCTTGTCATCATAGTTGTTCTGGGAAAGCACTTCGCCTTCCTTCAGCTTTCTTTCAGGCTTGATCTCATACTTCAAATCCAAAAAGATGTCTTCTTCACCGAAATTGACTGTTTCAACCTTTGAATACAGATTATAAGGAGTCTGGGCATAATTACCGCCACCGCCATTATCAGCCATGCCATAAATGGTCTTGCCATCCTTACGGGTATATTTATGATATCTGATGAAAAAGGCCTGAACCTGCAAACGTTCATGCGGTATTTCATCATACTGAAGGGGGAAGCCAAACATGTGTTCCTTCTGCTCATCAAATACGATCTCATCGCCACCATGCAGACCATAGAATGTGACACCTACTACTTCAGCACCATCCAATCCTCTTCGCTTGTAAAGCTGTTTCTCCTCACTTACAGCATCAGGTTTATCCACAAACAGTAAAAGCCTTCCGTTAAGTTCACCCTTAAGTGTTTTTCTTATCCGTATTGTTACAGTCATAATTATTCCTCTTGATTAATGAATACTATTTTACATCAATACAGAAATAATTAAACCAATTTGCCTAAGCAACTTTTTGCATGAAGTTATGTTTGCGATATCACGCAGCACGGTTGTATAATGTGATTATGATATACACATTAACAATTAATCCATCTGTAGATTTAGTCATGGACCTGAAGGCTCCACTAACATTAGGCGTAATCAACCGTTCAGGACATGAAGAGTACAATATCGGGGGTAAAGGTATTAATGTAGCTACTGTATTGAACAACTTAGGCGAAGATGTTACACCGGTAACCATCCTGGCTGGCTTTACAGGAAGAGAAATCGAAAGTTATTTGAAGGAGAACTTTAAACAATATCGCGCATTATATCTTGAAGAAGGCTTCACAAGATTCACTTTGAATCTTCGTAATGAAACCGGCGAGACAGGCGTCAACGGCAACGGTCCACTTCTGACTCCTGAAATTCTTGATAAGGTAATTGAGATTCTGAAGAACGAAATGCAGGAAGGAGATTTCCTCTGTGTTTCAGGAAGCGTACCTTCTTCCTTAGGTGAACATGCATATGAAAAGATCATGGAAGCCTTAAAGGACAAGAAAGTTGACATCGCAATCGATGCTTCCAAGAATCTGATGCTCAACACCTTAAAGTATCATCCGGTAGTAATCAAGCCAAATCTTGAAGAACTCGGCGAATACTTCGGCGTAGAACTCAAGAGCAAGGAAGAAGGCATTCCATATCTGCACAAAATGCAGGAAATGGGAGCCAGAAACATCATCTGTTCATTAGGTGGAGACGGGGCCATGTTATTAGGTGAAAATGGTCAGATGTACTTCTCAGATGCACCTAAGGGCAAACTGGTCAATAGTGTAGGTGCCGGTGATTCAATGGTAGCCGGATTCCTGTTTGAATATGCCAGAAGCCATGATTATGAAAAGGCCTTGAAGATGGGTATTGCCTGCGGCAGTGCTTCAGCCTTCAGTCTGAGACTGGCTACTGCTGAACAAATTTACGATTTATTAAAACAGATACAGTAAGATTGTGCCAACGCACAATCTTTTTTAAAAAGGAGATCATATGAAAAAGAGAATGTTAAGCTGCTACGCCAGTGACTTTGCGTCAATGAATAAGGAAGAGCTTCTCTATACCTTAAGAAGCTGTGAAGGCAGAACAATGATGTCTGAAACCATCTGTACTGCCAGCCCCCTTCTTGAAGATGTTACCAATGCCGAATTAGCCGCATCATTTGGTGCTGATTTCTTGCTGCTGAACATGTTTGACGTCAATAAGCCAATAATCAAGGGCTTACCTGAATGTAAGCCTGAAGATACCATAAGATTATTGAAAAAGCTTACCGGCAGACCAATTGGCATAAACCTGGAGCCAGCCGCAATAGATGCTGATAACAATACTGCCTGGGCATTAACCAGCGGCAGACAGGCCACTAAGGAAAACGCATTGAAGGCAGTGGAAATGGGCATTGACCTGATCCTTCTTACCGGTAACCCTGGCATTGGGGTAGACAACGACAGTATTGTCAAAGCCATTAAGGAACTCAAAGAAACCGTTGGTGATAAGTTAATCATCGCAGCCGGCAAGATGCACGGCAGTGGCATTCTCAAGGAAACAAGCGACGCCATCTTAACCTTGGAAAACATAACTGATTTCATTGAAGCCGGTGCCGATATCATTCTGATGCCTTCTCCTGGTACGATTCCGGGTGTCGACATTGAATGGGCTAAGGAAAGGATCAATCATGTTCATAAGCTTGGTAAGCTGGTAATCACTGCCATCGGTACTTCCCAGGAAGGCGCTGACAGGGATACGATCAGACAGATTGCCCTAATGGCAAAACAGGCCGGCAGTGACATTCATCATATAGGTGATTCAGGTGTGTTTGGCATAGCCGTACCGGAAAACATCATGACCTACAGTATTACCATAAGAGGCATCAGGCATACCTATCACCGCATGGCCGCCAGTATTAACCGTTAAAAAAGGAAACCGAAGTTCCCTATAAGTTATCAATTCTGGAATAATAATCAACGATCAACTGTACAAACTGCTGTACAGTTTTTCTTTTGTCTGAAGCGTGAGTGCACAACACACATGGTATCGTTTCCTTACAGTCAAACGGTATCCAGGTAAAGCGTTCGTTATGGTCATTCAGAAAGCCCGGTGATAAGACCACTGACTTACCGGTGGACAGATAAGTAATGGAAGTATCATGATCGTTACTGTTAAAGTAAGAGATCTTTTCATTTTTGATCAGGCGCTGCTGAACTGCCCTAGGAAACTGGCTGGCAGGCTACAGACAGCTGGAAAAGGCCTACAAGGAAGGAAAAGCCAAGGCAATCGGTATTTCAAACTTTGAAGGAAAGTACATTGCTGAGCTTGAAAAGCAGTGGGAAATCGTTCCACAGTTCATTCAGGTTGAAGCTCATCCATACTTTGCTCAGGATGAATTAAGAGCTTCCCTGGATAAATATGGCATCAAGTTAATGAGCTGGTATCCATTAGGACATGGCGATAAGTCATTAATCAATGAGCCTGTATTTAAGAAACTGGCAGAAAAATATGGCAAGAGCAGTGCTCAGGTCATCTTAAGATGGCATACCCAGATGGGATTCGTTGTCATTCCTGGCAGTAAGAACGTTGATCATATCAGAGACAACCTTAACATTCTTGACTTCACATTAACTGATGAAGAAATGGCTGAAATTGCCAAACTCAACAAGGAAATCCGTTATTACCACAGAACAGACAGCCAGTTAGATGGCTTTGCCAGCTGGAGACCGGATTTCGAAAAAAAGTAAGATCACGAAGAAACAGCTTACCCTACTGCCGAGTTTCTTCTGAATAACAAAAGAGCTATTGCATAATAGCTCTTTTTAATGATTGTAAACAAAGCCCATTAACAGGCAGATGATCGATGTCAATATCATCATTAATGTCCCGCTTAAGCTCAGATTTGATTTGGCAAAGCCATAGAAGTCCGGCCATTTTTTCTTTCTGGAAACCATCAGAATATATTCAAGACCGTATAAGGCAGTTGGCACCAAGCCAAGTAACATCTGCCATATTTCCAGCTTCATGTTGTTTTCAAAGAAACAACAGGTAATGGCTGCCATTAAAGGTCCCATTAAATGCATGTGAATGTTTACATCTGATAACTGGTTCTTATAGCCATAGGTTGGGCCCAGATATAACATTACGGTTAAGAATGTTAACATGACTGTTACTGAAGCCACAAACTTCAGAACCATTAACCATTCAGGTATCTGTTTTCCTGAGGTAATAAATACCAGATAAATGGCAGATACAAATGCCGAAAATACATTTGAATCAATTGTAAAGTATCTGAAGGAGCTTAAACCTCTTTCTTTTCCGTTTTTCCCTTCCTTAGGCTGGAAATAACCGTACATTACAATTGCCGTAACTATTACGATCAGTGAATTAAAAACAATGCTTAAATAGTATTTCATTTCTTATTTCTCTTCAAAATGCTTAATAATTTATTACCTAAGC
>JAFRLB010000044.1 GCA_017431405.1 Erysipelotrichaceae bacterium
AAATACGTACCGACGCCGCACAAAACCTTCAGGATAACGTTTCTTTAATTTGTCGATGTTATTCTGCAATATATCCTCAATTTTAAAGCCCAGCACTTCAGCTATTTCTGCCAAATACCAGGCAACATCACCAAGCTCATCAAAAATGGCCTGCTTATCCAATTCGTGTCCCTGAGCCAGGTGTTTCTTAACAATGTCGATTACTTCACCTGATTCACCACACAAACCCATTACCCCATTGATAAGGATATCCTTTTCACTTAACTTTGGATTCAGGGTTCTCATTGCCAGTTTCTGATATTCATTAATTTCCATTTCCGCTCACCTTGCCATTCAATTTTCTTAAAACCAGTCCAATACCATAAGTTACGGCAACTATTACAAAGAATATTACAATACCAACCGGCAACCCCCAGCTCATGAAGCCATACCAGTCATTAGAGTCTGGCCACTGCCCGACACCATTGATAATGATGTTACCAAGATAAAAGATTCCATAGATTACCATAGGCAGTGATGCGATAAGATTGTCTTTAACTGTATATTTCTCTCTGTTGTATATCACAAATTCTACCATTGCCAGTACCGGAACAATTAAATGCAGCCAGAAATTGACCCCGATGAACATGAACAGATAGCCAAATAACGGGCCCAAAAATACTACAACAACTAAAAATGTCAGCCCTACTGATACTGCTGCTACATACTTTAGCAGATTTACCCACGGCTTTTCCTTCTTCATGTTTAGCAGGAAAACCACTGAAGCGAATCCTTCCAGTAAGTTGGAAAGAATTGTAAAATATCTTAAGCTTCTTAAGCCGGTAGATACAAGTACACCATCTGTACTGCTGAAAACCATTTTCAGCCAGGCATATGGAACAATGATTGCGATGAATACGTTTATAAGTATTCTGGTGTTTATTTTTTTCATAATCTGACCTCGAAATGATTATATTATTTTTATTATTCATGAGCAACGATTTGGCTATGCATCATCAAAGCCACAATTTAAAAATCTACGTTATAATATTACTAAGTGAGGGACCGCAAATGAAGAAACTGCTTCTGATAATAAATGACATAACCGGAAACGGCCGTAACAGTATAAACACCTTTAAGATGGTCAGAGAATTTGCCAAGGCAGGCTATGAAACAACTGTCTTTCCGATTGTTGAAAACATCGAATTGAAACTGTCTGATTACTTTGAAAACAGTTTATATGACAAAGTCGTCTGCATTGGCGGTGACGGAACCTTAAACAGAACGATAAATGAAGTCATGAAGCTTGATAAGAAACCGCTCATCGGTTACATTCCAGCCGGTACTACCAATGACTTTTCCAGGAATCTTAATCTGACTAACAACATAGACAGAGCCCTTGAAATAATAAACAGAGAAAACACCATCAGTCTTGACCTTGGAAAGTTCAATGACAGATACTTCAATTATGTAGCCTCATTTGGAGCGTTCTCTGATATCAGTTATACTACTGATCAGAACTTTAAGAACGTATTTGGTTATGCCGCATATTTTCTCAGTGGCATCACTTCAATTCAGGAAAACCTGTCTTTAAGGTGTCACATGAAGATAACCACCGATACGGAATCATTTGAGGGGGATTATTTCTTTGGAGCACTTTGTAACTCAAAATCGGTTGCCGGGGTTAAGCTTGAAGGCATAACCTTAGACAGCTTACATGACGGTCAGTTCGAGCTTTTCCTGATCAAATGCCCGGAGAATGTTCAGGAGCTTGGAGAAATAGCTTTAGCCGTACTCAACAGTAACTACGAAAGTCCGTATATTGAATACAGAAAAGTAAAAAAGGCACTCATTGTGCCTAGTGATAATACTGAATGGACTCTTGATGGTGAATATGGAGGAAAACCGGAATCAATTGATTTCAGCATCATCCATAATGCCATAGAACTGATTGTTTAAACTATATATCAAACACTCTTTCCCTGGTGATCATTTCACCTAAATAATCAAATCCATATTCCCTTAGTGCATTGTCTAATTTACTGTTGGAAGCAGTAAATGTGCAGGTAACTAAAGGAATATTTTTTTCATATGCCAGATTGACCACAAAATCCAGACCATTCTGATAATGACCGCCTAACATCAGAACAAACAGCTTTGCCCCGTGTTGGAAACGTGTTCCAACACAAACAAAATCACCATTGTCATTTTCATAGAAATATGCCTTATCAGCCATCATGCGAATGTTGGCTTCATTGATCCTGTACCACGTTCTGTTTACCGAGACAAAATCACCGTACTGTTCTTTTAATGGCAGAGCCAGCTGTGTTGCTCTTTTCCAGTCAACATAATGAAAGCCAAGATTGTTTTTCTTTTCCGTTACTGCATAGTTATATTCACTGAAGTCGTAAACATTTACCAGGCCATATTTTTCTGCCAAACCTGAACTACGCACATTCTTGCGTCCTGTATACATGGAAAGACTTACACAATGATATTTTTCCTTACAGAGTTCAATAGCCTTTTCATACAGTGCCTTACCGGCACCCTGATTCTGATATTCAGGTAATACTCTTAACGCTTCAAACCATCCGGAATTATCTGGGAGAATGGCAAGATGCGCAATGCCTACCATCTTGTTTTCATCATTATAAACACAAAGAAAACTTCCCGGTGTATTCCAGAAATAGTTCCAGGCTGTTTCAACATAGGTATAGTTACCCATTGTCTTCTTTTCTATTTCGGATATTTCATCTAACAGGCCATAGTCAGAATACTGCAGTTCCTTTACTTTCATAGTCTTTACCCTCTTAACTTGTATTGTAACAAAAAGAAAAAATGACAGGCCTTAAAATGCTCTGCCATTTCATCTGATCTGCCTGCCAGAACTTATATAAAAAAGCTTATCATTACTGCAACCTGAAAAAAGCATTAAAACGACTAATATAATACTGATTATTTTTACTGAAACCTTCACAGATATCAGACCCCTGTATGAATATTATAACATCCGGTACAAAAAAAGTGAGCCGCAGCTCACTCATGTCTAAATATCTACTTCAAAACCAAAACCGCCACCGCTCAGGCAGTTATCACGGGAATATGAGGAAGCAACATCAAATGCCTTAAGTATCTTTTCCCTGTCTAACACTTCAGACTTATGCCAGCCATACTTATGCAATTCAGATACAAACGCTGCCAGAAAAGAATCACCAGCCCCCATTGTATCGACAGCCTCAACATACTTTGCCTCACCATGTACCAGTCCATTCTCATTTATCAGATACTGTCCTGATCTTCCCATGGTGATCAGAACATTAACACAGCCAAATGACATTACCCTTTCAGCAAACTCCTCTAAGATTTCCGGTTCTGTTTTTGGAAATGAAAACATTGCCAGATCCAGATTCCGACATACTTTTTCCAGATAATCATCGACGTGATACTTGTCCTTTTCTCCAAAGTCATAAACATATATCCTGTCAAGGTCGCTGATTTTATGCATTTCATCCTGCATTTTGGCATTACAGTTGGAAATCACCACATCAAAGCCCTTTATGTAATTCAGCTTATCCTCTGTAAGAACCATCGGTCCTGACCAATTATCACCGAGATCTACGTCTATAAATGTTCTTTCGCCATTAATTACCTCATAATTACAGTGCTTGGTCGTACCGTTTTCAATGTATTCGCATTTGTCAAAAATAACCTCATTTGCCTGTAATGCTCTTACAATGACCCCTGCCATTTTATCACTGCCGATGTTACCAAGATATGCTGAATCGTTATTCAGTCTGGCTAAGTGAACAGCCACATTTACACTGTTGCCGCCTGGATACATTCTTTTGCTGTTAACGTAATAATCTATGACATTATCACCAACACAGACACTTCTCATATTAGTATTCACTCTTTCTGTAGTATCTTCTGATTTCCAGTGAATGATTTGTTATTACTTCCATGTTCTTGCCGATTCTCTGTAAAATAGCAGCCATGACAACCGGTGACAGATACTTTCTGTATTCATCCTTTATACCTGGAAGTTCATAGTCCTTTGTATCAAAACAGGTAAATTTATCAGTCAGATTTTCTACGAAGTTCTTAACTCTTTCATCCTGACTTCTGGTTACACCCTCGCCCATTACCAAAGTTACCGGAACATCTTTTTCAACCAGTTCCAGAGTACCGTGGAAGAAATCAGCTGAAGTTACTGATTTTGTTCTTATCCATAAGGACTCTTCTAAAACACACATTGAATATGAGTATGCATTAGGCCACAAATCACCGGACCCGATCCAGATATTGTATGGTTCACGGCAATAATCCTGGGCATATTTCAGACACTTGTCATCACAGGCTATTCTTACCTTTGCCAATGCTTCACCTAAACATTTCAGGTTGTCTGCGAAATCAGGATACTGTTCAAAATAGCCACAATTATGTAAGATCTTTCCAATTATGAAGTAGAAGACCAGTTCCTGAGGACGGCCATCAAGATATGTAAAACTGTAGTCCGAAAGTGCAGCCAGCTTACTGTTTTCTACGCCGCATACTGAAACGATCCTTACACCCATTGATTTCAGTTTTTCAGCACAGGCAATAGTTTCCTTTGTATCACCTGACTTGGAAGTCATGAAGGCAACGCTCTTATCTGTCAGTCTGTTACATCCGGTTAAAAGAAAATCAGCAGAGACCATGCTGTCAACCGGAATTTTAGAATAAACATTAACATAATGTTCAAATGGCTGCATCATGGCCATTGATCCGCCTGAAGAAGTAAAAAACAACAGATCAAAACCATTCCTACAGATATCGTCTGCGATTGCCTCTATCGTTTCTCTCTGTTCATAAATGAACGCATAGTTCTTAATAATAGTCTGTTCATTAAATGTTACCATGTTGTGCTCCTTTCATTGTTACATGTGCTATTTAGTATGAGTATTTATATACATACAATAATACAAATATATTTTATATAAATACAAATGAAAATACAATTAGCTAGCATCAATAGTTTTGTGTAAATTACTCCCATAGTTAGATATAGAACATCATTGAGTTAGTGTTGTGAGCCATTTGTCCATTGTTCACTGGTGTTTACGAATCCCTTGTGAGCTCTGAACATGAACTTCTCGTTAT
>JAFRLB010000045.1 GCA_017431405.1 Erysipelotrichaceae bacterium
GATGCATAGATCATTGTTGGCAAGGTTCTCAGAATGCTTAACAAGCCTCTGTGAATTGCCATGTAATACTTATTGAACTTAAAGTTGTTTGAAAGGTAAAAACTTACAGGTAATGCCAGTAAGCAACCAAATGCCGTACCTAACAAGGACATGACGATTGTATCGATCATAGGCTTCTGAACGTCTTTCCAGAATGACCAGTTAGGTGGGAACATCTGCTTTAACATTACGAAGAACTGATTACCTCTCTGAGTCAGAACAGATAACTTAACACCGCAGATCTTGGCACTTAATAATGATAATACGATAACAATGATCGTAATGTAAGGAGTCCAGTTGAACTTCTCCTTGACTACCTTGCCATTACTTAATGTATATTCTCTAGGATAGAATATGTGCAGAATATCATCTAACATTATTTCTTACCCTTCATCATATCATCATCATTTAATTCACGGCCATAGATCTGTTTCAGGATGTCATTGGTAACCTTGTCT
The DNA here is from genome assembly GCA_017431405.1 of Erysipelotrichaceae bacterium. Lineage (GTDB taxonomy): Bacteria > Bacillota_I > Bacilli_A > Erysipelotrichales > Erysipelotrichaceae > RUG521. Next base: position 498 of record JAFRLB010000045.1, read on the forward strand.
GTTGGTCCGTCAAATACGACCTTACCAGCCTGGATACCGATTACTCTGTCTGCATATTGTAACGCCAAGTCAACATGGTGAATGTTGATAATAACGGTAATATTCATATCTCTGTTGATTCTCTGGAAGTCGCTCATAACAACATCGGCCATGACCGGGTCCAATGCTGCTACAGGTTCATCGGCGAGAATGATCTCTGGATTCTGAGCAAGTGTTCTGGCTAAGGCAACACGCTGCTGCTGGCCACCTGATAACTGGTCAGCTCTGATGTAAGCCTTGTCCAAAATGCCTACCTTATCCAATGCTTCCAAAGCTGCAACCTTATCTTCCTTTGAATATAAACCGAATAAAGTTCTGAAGAAAGACATGTCGGCAACTCTGGCAACTAATACGTTATTAATAACGCTGGTTCTGGAAACCAGGTTGAACTGCTGGAATACCATACCGATTTTTCTTCTGAATTTACGAAGGTCTTTTCCCTGAAGTTTGGAAACATCTGTACCATTGACACTTACAGTACCACTGGTTACTTCAATCATTTTATTGACTGTTCTGATTAATGTTGATTTACCAGCACCTGATAAACCAATTACAGCAACGAATTCTCCCTGCTGAATTTCAAGATTAACGTCGTCTAAGGCCTTGACACCATTGGCGTAAACCTTATCGACATGATCGAACTTAATCATATCGGTTCCTCCTAGTATTAAATTCATTAAAAAGAGATGCATGTAGAAACACTGCATGCATCTCTTAAATTTAGAGTTAATTATTCAGCAAATAATGCATTAGCAGCTCTTGTAGAGTCGTAGTCAGAATCCTGACCAACCTGGTAACCCTTGTGGCTGTATGGTGCAACACATGCTAAACCTTCTTCAGTTGAAGCGATTTCGATGAATGATTCCTGTAATGCTGTGCAGAATTCTGGTGTCATCTTTGGATCAACTTCCTGAGAAGCTACTGAAATTGTGTCGTTCATGATGTAATCAGAAACGGCGATAACCTTAATGATATCCCATACGTTGCTGTATGTGCCATCTTTAATCTTATCAGCGTATGCTGCTTCGAAGTTTTCTGTTGAAGCGGCATCCTTACGAACGTCAGCATAACCTACAGTGATGTCTACTGAACCTGCGATTAAATCACGCATCATGTTAGCGTATGAACCATCAGGAATAACGTTGTCTAAGTTAGCGATAGTAACCTTGCTCTTGCCAGCGCCTTCGCCGAATGTATTGTTCAGCCATACTGATGGATATACATAACCAGCAGATGATGTTGTTGAACATACATACCACTTAGCACTGTTTACATCGTCCCAAGTTAATGTGCCAGCCTGAGCCTTAGCATATAAGTCAGCACCCTTTTCTGTAGCGATGTTAACATAAACTAATGAAGCATAACCTGTAGCCATGCCTGTAGCATCCTGAGTCTTGCCAGCATTCCATGGAGCAATGCCGTCCTTTGGATCAATAACCTTTCCATCTTCACCAGCAACACCGAAACGTAAAGCTTCTAATAAGAGCTTAACGCCATCTGGCTGGTATAAAACGTATGTAGATGCAGGAATTAAACCGATATCGATACTTCCAGCGATCATACCTTCGCCTACTGCAGAGTAGTCAGTACCTACTGAAATGTCAACAGCGTTAACTGTATAACCCTTTTCTAATAACTTTGCCTTTAATAAATCCTTTAAAGGTTCTGCAGCAGATAAAATAACATCAGCATCCTTTGATGGAACGAATGCGATGGTCAGCTTATCAATTGTTTTGTCATCACCGGTCTCCTGCTTGCCGCAACCAACGAATGAGAAAACCATTAATACGCTTAATAATACAACTAATAATTTTTTCATAAGTGTCTCCCTTCTTATGCCCTATATTGTAGTCGCAAAGTAAAATAATGTCTAGTAAATTCGAACTAATGTTATAATGATTTAGAGGTGTTAAATATGGACCAGAGAATCAAGTCAGTATTGTTAGTTATTTTATTATTAATCATATTAATTTCTCTTTACACAATGATAAAATTCCGCTCATTAAGGAAGAATTACATTGACGATCCAACCAACAAAAAAGCTGAGAAATTAATAAGAACATACACGCTCCTGATGGTAGTAATGTTATTATGTCTCGTCGTAATAACAATGTACGTAGTCATGAGACTTAAGCTGTAATCATGCCCTTTCAAGGGCCTTTTTATTTGGATAAATAATCGATTTTATTGTCTCATTCCTGATTATTATGTAAAATATATGAAAATGCAGGTGATAAATATGAAAGAACTTTTAACTCTTCTTGAAAACAACGCAAGATACGAAATCAAGGATCTGGCAGCTTTATTAAATGAAAGTGAAGAAGCTGTCACAGATGAAATCAGAGCACTGGAAGAAAGAAACATCATTGCCGGTTATCATACCATCATTAACTGGGATAAGGCTGATACGGAAATATCTAAGGCCATTATCTTCGTTAACTGTGTACCGGAAAGAGAAAGCGGCTATGACAAGATAGCCAGAAAGATAGCCAGATTCCCGGAAGTAGATTCTCTTTGCCTAATAAGCGGCAAGGCAGAATTCTTACTGCAGGTAAATGGCAGGAACATGCGTGAAGTAAGTAACTTTGTTGCCCATAAGCTTGCCCCTACTGAAGGAGTTAACGGCACAGAAACAATGTTCATTCTTAAGGAATATAAGAGTAACGGTGTCTGTTTTGAAGAAAATACCGAAGATGGCGAAAGGTTAATTGTTACACCATGATGTTTGAAGAAGAAATCAATCAGGTCGTCAGATACATAAAGCCTAGCGGTATCAGAAAGTTCTTCGACATAGCCAAGACCAGAAAGAATGTAATTTCATTAGGTGTTGGTGAGCCGGACTTCATTACCCCATGGCATATCAGAGAAGCTGCCATTTACGCAATAGAAAAAGGCAGAACCTTTTATACCGGCAATAAGGGGTTATTGGAGTTAAGAATCGGCATCTGCAATTACTATAAGAGAAGATTTAACATCAGTTATGATCCTGAGGCAAATGTCATCGTGACCGTTGGCGGTTCCGAAGCCATCGACATCATTTTGAGAACTGTTTTAAAGCCGGGAGATGAAGTAATACTCCCTACCCCAGCCTATGTTGCCTATGCCGCAATCATTGAAATGGCTGGCGGTAAAGTAGTTGAAACGGAACTTACGGAAGAAAATGAGTTCAAGTTAACACCTGAAGCATTAAGTAAGGTAATTACTGATAAGACCAAGGCCATTATACTCAACTTCCCTGGTAATCCTACCGGCGGTATCATGACCAGAGAAGACTATGCAAAGATAGTACCGATATTAAAGGAACATGATCTGTTTGTCATAACGGATGAAATATATGCCGAACTGACCTATGAAGGCAAGCATGTTTCTATTGCCGAATTTGATGAAATCAAAGACAGAGTAGTTGTCATTAATGGCTTTTCCAAAGCCTACTCAATGACCGGTTACCGTGTCGGTTACATCCTGGCTCATAAGGACATTGTATCAATGGCCTTAAAGATACATCAGTACACCATCATGTGTGCCACTACCCCTAGCCAGTACGCTGCAATTGAAGCAGTCAATAATGGCGATAATGACATTGAGGTAATGTTTACAAGTTTCAAGCAGAGAAGAAACTACATCGTAAAGGAATTAAACAGAATTGGTTTAAAGACCCACATGCCTATGGGAGCCTTCTATGTCTTCCCTTCAATCAAGATCACTGGTTTAAAGAGTGAGGAATTCTGTGAAAAGCTGCTGAATGAAGAAAACCTGGCATTGGTACCTGGTAATGCCTTTGGTGAAGCTGGTGAAGGTTATGTCAGAATATCCTACGCTTATTCCTTAGATGAAATAAAACAGGCTCTGGCCAAACTTGAAAATTTTATTAATAAGTAAATAATATTCCTAACCGAATATTATTTTTTGGAGAAGTAACATGAAAGAAGTATTGAATCTGATCATTAACATAATAACCGATGCCAAGGTTGTAATGGGCATCGTTGTTTTGATCGGCATGGTTTTACAGAAGAAGTCATTCAATGAAACCCTGACAAGTACCATTAAGACCATAATGGGTTTAATTATCATGTCCGCAGGTTCTTCTCTTGTTACTTCGGTAACGTCAACATTATTACTGTTCTTTCAGAAAGGCATGAATACAACTGGTGTCGTACCTCTTACCAATCCATATGTGGCCGATGCCTTTGAACAGGATTTTGCCTATCTGATTGGCTACATTGTTTTAGGTTCTTTCCTTATTAACTTTGTATTAGCCAGATTTACCAGATTCAAATACATCTTCCTATCAGGTCACCATATTCTTTACATCGCGATCGTATTGATCGTATGTTTAAAGACATTAAAGCTTAATGACATTACCATCATTCTGTTAGGTTCAGTATTAGCGGGCATTTTACTAACATTATCACCTGCCATTAACCAGAAGCAGATGAGAAAGATAACCGGTAATGCCCCATTTGCCATAGGCCAGTTCGGTTCTGTGGGTTACTGGCTGTGTACTAAGATCAGCAGCAAGATCGGTGATCCTGAAGACTCTTGCGAAGAAGTAAAACTGCCAAAATGGCTTGGCTTTGCCAGTGACACCACATTATCAGCTTCATTAGTAATGTTAATTATGTATCTGATCATATTAGCAGTAATGGGGCCTGACTTCATTAAGAATTCATTGGAGCTTACTGACAGTCTGGTATTATATTTGCTTATACAGTCAGTTACCTTTGGCGCCGGCTTATGGATCATGATGAATGGCGTCAAGATGATGGTAAATGAAATCATTACCGCATTTGAAGGAATTTCCAAGAAGCTTGTTCCTGACAGTGTCCCGGCTCTTGACTGCCCTACTGTTTTCCAGTATTCACCAAATGCAGTTGTCTTAGGATTCATGACAGCCACAATAACATGCTGTGCTGCATCAATAGTATTCTCACTTTTTACTAATGTTTTATTAGTGCCATGCATCAGTGAATGTTTCTACGCTGGCGCTACGGCTGCTGTCTTCGGTAACTCTGCAGGCGGAAAAAAAGGAGCTGTTGTTTCCAGCATCCTTCAGGGTGTGTTAATTGCCATATTGCCGTATTTCTACTGGCAGTTTACCAGCGGTGTCTTCAACAGCATGTATACAATGGTAAGTACTGACTTCTGTCTGGTTGCCATCGTGATACACATCATCGGCAAATTATTTGGTTTGGTATAAAGATTATTTACGAACAAGTAACACTAAGACTTCGACAAGTGGCGTGTTCGGGAACATGTCAAACGGTCTAACAAGTTTTATTTCATATTTCTTCTGCAGTACATCCAGATTCTTAGCTAAAGTAGCCGGATTACATGATACGTATACGATCTTTTCAATGTCTACGCTCATTACGGTCTTTAGGAAGTCATCAGACAAGCCAGTGCGTGGCGGATCAACCACCAATACATCGATATCATCACTCTTAACAATGTTTCTTAGCGCCTTACTAGCGTCTTCAGCGATGAATTCAACATTATTTATTTCATTAAGCCAGCAGTTCTCTCTGGCATTTTTTATTGCCGATTCATCCAGGTCAATGCCGATTACCTTGTCTGCCCTGTCATGCAAATACAAGGATATGGCACCTATGCCGCAGAATGCTTCAACGATCGTCCCGGTCTTTTCGGTGATCAGTTCATTAACAGCCTCATAAATATTGCCGGCAGTCTCTGAATTAAGCTGGAAGAAGGCCTGTGGACTGAGCTTAAAATAGTAATCATTAAGCTGCATGTTGATTGTTTTTTCTCCTGAGAGTAACTTCAAGGTATCGGGCATCATCTTTACAGGATTCTTCTGAGTATTGATTCCCTGATAGATACTGACTAATCCTCTGATGTTTTCCAGTTCAGTGATTATTTCAGTTGAAATGGTTTCCTTGCCGGTAACTAAGACAAGCTGATATTCATTGTCAAAGCCTCTTATGACAAGATGTCTGACACCTTCCTTGACCTTGTTATCATAGACAGGATAATGATGCGCATTTAAGACTTCCAGAACCTTTTTCCTGATTGCTTCGATCTTCTTATCATGCAAAAGGCAATCTTCAATTATTACCGGCTTATTGGATCCGGTCTTATACATGGCGTTAGCCAGTTTGCCGTTATCATCAACGATTGGTAGATTGCACTTGTTACGGTAGTTAAAGAAATTCTTACACCCTACCGTCTTATCTACCTGGCCCTTATAGCCTGCATACTTCAACAATGCTTCTTCAACCAGCTGTTTCTTATAAAACAGCTGTTCAGAGTACTTTAAAGGCATTAAGGCACAGCCCCCACAACTGTTCTGATAAGGACATAATGGCTTTACTCTTCTGTTACTCTTCTTAATGATCTTCTTTAAGCTGCCGGTAAAGTACTTGCCTTTTTCCGTTAATTCAACCTCTACGATCTCACCAGGAAAACACCCGTTAATGAAAACAGGCATGCGCTTGAAATAGCCAATTCCTTCTCCGTTTATACCGATCTTTTTAATTTCCAGTCTCATACAAGTAAAAAAAAGCGATGACTAAACGCTCATCGCCCAATCAGGCAAACCTGAACCCCTTCTTAATACAACTGCTTTCTGGAAGTCAGTCTGATTCAGAAATTCGAGAATGCTCAATTCTTCTTCAGGACTGCAGCCAACTAACAGCTTAACTTCAATATCCTTTTTCAATATGTCGACGCATACAACGATGGCTTCAACACTGGTGGACTTCAATGAGCCCTTGAACACTCTGATGTGTTCTTCATCTGTTTCTGTGACCTCTCTGAAATAGCCATAATCTACAGGATAAACAAGATTACTGAATCTTTTATGAACTGTTCCTTTTGGCTTATCCAGTACTAAGTCACTTGAGAGATATAAAGTATCCAGCTTCTGCCAGAAATATGCATTATTTTCGAATTCCATATAAAAAAAACACCTCAACTGTATTTATTATTATATTCCATCAAATAGATTCAAACAAGGCATTATTTACATTTTGTGAAAATTAACCTGAAAGAAGTTACATTATTTGTTGTAGTGATAAGAACGCATGCACATGACATCCAGTAGTTTTTCAATGTCATATGTATCAAATGTTTCAAAGGCATCCTGTACGATTGCCAGACATCCCAAGGCATCGCTGCCGGCATGGTGATGATTCAGATTATAACCAAGATATTCACATACGGTATTTAGCCTGTGATTGACTAACTGAGGATGTATTACTCTGGAAATGTTGACTGTGTCCACAAACAGAAAATCATCCATGTAGATGTCATATAATTCATTGATCGCCTTTAAAACCGAAATGTCAAAACGGGCATTATGAGCCACAACAATACTGTCCTTGAAGAGATCCTTTATCTGCCAGAATACCATCGGCCAGTCATCGGCAAACTTAACCATGTCCGGCGTAATGCCATGAATGTTAATGTTGCCGTGATTAAAGTAGTTTACACTTGGGTGAGGTTTTATTAATATCTCATCACTGCGTAATATTTCCCCGCCATCCATCAGACCGTATCCAATGGAACAGGCGCTGGCAAAACTGCCGTTTGCCGTTTCAAAATCTATTGCCAATACACGCATAACTACTTAACTTCATTAGCCTCCAATACTCTCAGAAAATTCTTATAGAACATCATGTCGATGTCATTCTGTGAGAAGCCTGCTTCATTTAAGGCCGCATATAAGTCATGAGTCTTGGTACAGTCACTCATGCCTATTGGCGTAGAGATACCGTCAAAATCGCCGCCTAAGCCAATTGTTTCAACTCCTGCGATATCTGCGATGTGCTTTACATGTTCAACGATGTCCGGAATCTGATTTCTGTCAGTATTGCCGCTGACAAAATGATCACAATAGTTCATGCCCATGATGCCGCCATTGGCCTTGAGTTTTCTGATCATGTCATCGCTCATGTTACGTGGTACATTCCAAATGGCTCTTGAATTAGAGTGAGAAGCAACGATTGGCTTTCTGGCATTGTTTAATACGTCATAGATGCCGGCATCATTAAGATGAGAAACATCAACGATCATGCCAAGATCCCACATCTTGTTTATTACTTCAAAGCCAAATGGCTTTAAGCCTCTTTCCGTATCACATCTAGGAACGTCTTCATATACGTAATTAGGGAAAGCTATTTCATTTTCAAAGTTCCAGGTCAAGGTCATCATTCTGACGCCTCTGTCATAGAAATGCTGAAGGTTTTCCAGTTTACCTTCTAATACGCCACCCTCTTCAATTGTTAACAAGGCACTGATTTTGCCATTTGCATCATTTTCAACTATTTCCTTAGCTGTTGTGACCTGGGCGATCTCCTTTTCGTTTTCCTTCATGAACTGATCAAACAGGTCCATGTATTCGTTACATTTCTCAAACGGATTGCTTAAGCCCTTCAGATAAATGAAAATGGCAAAGCACTGCATCATGTAGTTGCCCTTCTGCAGTTTTCTCAATGAAATATGTAAATCGTTATCAACAAAGCTGGTATTTGCTCTGGCTATTGCGGTGATCGTATCACAATGCATGTCAATTACTTTGAATTCTCTCATATTGGTACCTCTGTTTTATGTATTATACAACAATTCTCAACTTTACAAGAAGAATTGAACTTGTAAATGCTATAATGAGTTTAATGATGATGGAGGAAATATCATGAGCATGCACATAAGCGCAAAACCAGGCGAAATAGCTGAAGATGTCTTACTGCCTGGAGATCCATTAAGAGCTAAATACATAGCTGAAACATATCTGGAAAACCCTGTACTGGTAAACACCATCAGAAACATGTTTGGTTATACCGGTTACTATAAAGGCAAGAGAATTACCGTATTTGCGACCGGCATGGGCATACCGTCCATTATGATCTATGCCACTGAACTGATCAGAGAATACGGTGCCAAAAGACTTATCCGCTTAGGAACTTCAGGAGCCATCAGAGAATCTTTAAATGTTGGCGACATTGTCTTAAGCAGTGCCATCAGTACCACCAGCGGCATCAATCTGTATAACTTACCAGGTACATTTGCCCCTACTGCCGATTTTGAATTACTGGAAAAATGTTATCATGTAGCACTTGATAAAGGCATTAAACCATATGTCGGTAATACCTTAAGCAATGACTATTTGTATGTTGATAATAAGCCGGAATATTCACGTCAATGGGAAAGATACGGCTTGCTGGCTTCTGAACAGGAAGGTGCCGGCTTATATACCGTAGCTGCCAAGGAAAACGTCAAGGCCATGATGATCTCAACGATCGTTGTTAACCTGTATCGTCCTGATGAAGAATTACCTCCTGAGACAAGAGAAAAAGGGCTTAACAACATGATTGAAATCGCCCTTGATACCTTAGTTGATTAAAGAGCTTCGGCTCTTTTTTTACAGTTTGTTATATTTCTTATTGGATCCCCTGGCCTTGTCAACCGGATACTTCGCAGCATTCTTATCCAGTTTCAGATTAATGAGTTCTATTGGATCATAACCGTTTTCTATGCACATCATTAAGCAATAGGTCATGACATCAGCCAGTTCATCCTTAACGCCCTGCTCATCATTATCCCCTTTTGCCGAAAACTGAAAATGCTCCAGTAATTCATTGGCTTCCAGCACTATTGATTTAGCCAGATTGTTATTTGTATGAAACTGTCCCCAGTCTCTTTCCTCAACAAATTCGTCGATGCGTTCTAACAGTTTTTCCATAATATCGTTCTCCTGAAATTATTTTAGTAAAAATGTGTACAAAAACAAGAATTATATGCTAAAA